>DASZWL010000050.1:0-1968 GCA_035546695.1 Rhodanobacteraceae bacterium
CGTGCATCGCAGGCTCGTCTCCGGCGGCTCGACGCTGACGATGCAGGTCGCGCGGATTCTCGATGGCACGCCGCACAGCGTCGGCGGCAAGCTGAAGCAGATCCTGCGCGCGCTTCAGCTCGAGGCGCATCTCTCGAAGCGCGAGATCCTGACACTCTATCTCGATCGCGCACCGTTCGGCGGCACGATCGAAGGCGTCGAGGCCGCGTCGTGGGCGTATCTCGGCAAGCCGGCCGCGCGGCTCTCGCACGCCGAGGCCGCGCTGCTCGCGGTGCTGCCGCAGGCGCCGAGCCGACTCCGGCCCGATCGTCATGCCGACGCCGCGCGCACGGCGCGCGACAAGGTGCTGGATCGCATGGCCGAGCTCGACGCGTGGTCGCCGGCCGATGTGCGCGATGCGCGTGTCGAATCCGTCGCCGCGCGCACGCTGCATCCGCCGCTGTCGGCGGCGCTGCTCGCCGAGCGTCTGCACGAAGAGCATTCCGAGAAACGGCGCATCGCGACGACGATCGACGCCGAATTGCAGCGTGCGCTCGAAGCGCGCGTCACCGATTACCTCGCGCGACTGCCGGAACGCACGTCGGCCGCGCTGCTCGTCGTCGACAACGCGACGCTCGAAGCGCGCGCATACGTCGGTTCGGCCGAGTTCGGCGACGAAGCGCGGCTCGGTCACGTCGACATGGTGCGCGCGTGGCGATCGCCCGGCTCGACGCTGAAGCCGTTCCTCTACGGGCTCGCGCTCGACGACGGACTCATCGATTCCGAATCGCTGCTCGTCGATGCGCCGCAATCGTTCGGCACGTATCGACCCGGCAATTTCGACATGGCATACAACGGCCCAATCGGCGCGGCCGAAGCGCTGCGTCTTTCGCTCAATGTGCCGGCCGTTGATCTCCTCGATCGCGTCGGTCCGGCGCGCTTTACGGCGCGTCTTGCCAATGCGGGGCTCGATGTGCGCCTGCCGCGCGGTGCGACACCGAATCTTTCAGTGATCCTCGGCGGCGGCGGCGTGCGCATGGAAGACCTCGTCGGAGCCTACGTCGCGCTGAATCGCGGCGGCATCGGCGGTCGCGTGCGTTACGAGAGCGATGATCCCGTCATCGAGCGTCACGTGCTGTCCGAGGGCGCAGCGTGGATCGTGCGCGACATCCTCGAAGCGAATCCGCGGCCGGGTTACGCGCCAGGCACGTTCGATCCCGGCTCGCGGCCGCGCGTCGCGTGGAAGACCGGCACGAGCTACGGTTTTCGCGACGCGTGGGCCGTCGGCGCGACGCGGCGTTACACGATCGCGGTCTGGATCGGACGACCGGACGGTACGCCGCTGCCGGGACAGTACGGCGCCGTGACCGCGTTGCCGGTGATGTTCCAGATCGTCGACACGCTGCCGCGCGCGGCGCTTGCGCCGACGCCGTCGCCGCCTCCGGCAAGCGTCACGGAGGTCGAAGTCTGCTGGCCGCTCGGCCTCGCGTTCGATCCGGCGCATGCGGATCTCTGCCACGAAAAGCGCAGCGCGTGGGCGTTGAACGGCGTCGTGCCGCCGACGCTGCCGGAGCGCGACGCGACGACATGGAGTGCCGGTGTCACGCATCTTCGCGTCGATGCGAAAAGCGGACGGCGGCTCAGCGCCGATTGCGATCGCGCCGATGCAACGGACATCGAGATCGCGCGCTGGCCCGCGCTCGCGTATCCCTGGCTCTCGCGAGAGACGCGACGCCGCGCGAGCCTGCCGCCGCTCGCCGGGGGTTGCAGCGGCGACGGGCTAGACGCGCTGCAGCCGATTCGCATCGACGGCGTCGCCGACCACGCCGCGATCGCGCGCGCACCGAACAGCGACAAACCCGCGATCGTGCGCCTGCGCGCGCTCGGCGCAAGCGGCGACGTGCTCTGGCTCGTGAACGGCAAGCTCGAAGGCGAGACGCGCGGCAGCGGTGCGTTCGAGCATGCGTTCGCCGAGATCGGCGATCAGAC
>DASZWL010000051.1:0-2439 GCA_035546695.1 Rhodanobacteraceae bacterium
CGCGCCGAGATCGATCGCCGCGCGGCCGAGCACGACGTGCCGCAACTGCTCGTGCGTGCGGCGCTGTCGCTGAAATCGTCGGACGGGCGCAGCTACGCCGAGCGCATCGCCGCCGTCCGAACCGAGCGCGAGCTGAGCCTCGTCTACGAAGACCTGATCGGAAAGGTGCCGATGGGCCGGCGCCTGTTCGCCGGCGCGAATCCCGTGCACACGGGCGGGCCGATGCAGGTCAGCATCGCGTTCGCCGAGCAACAGGCGCGCGCGACCGATTATCCGTATCCGGTCGAAGGCTCGATCCGGCACGAAGTGTTCACGCGGCGCGGCGGCGTCTATTTCGGCGTCGCGCATCTGCTGGCGTATCCCGCTTCGTACGATCGCATGATCTACCGGTTCGCCGATTACAACGCGGGGCTTTACGCGAGCCGCAACGCCGCATTCCAGAATGCCGTCGCAATCGCTTCGGGAAAGAAGCTCGCGCTCGACGGCGATCTCATCAGCTACGACAGCCGCGAGCCCGGCGCGACCGAGCGAGCGGTCCGCTCGATCGCACGCGCGCTCGACCTCGGCGACGGCGAGATACGCGACGCGCTCGAAAAAGGCGAGAGCAGCGATTTCGAGAAAACCGCGTTGTACTTGCGCGTGTTCGATCGCGCGGAACGCATCGCGCACAAGCGCCTGCCGCGCGCGACGATCCCGAACATCGCGCTGAAGAGTCCCAAGATCCGGCGCCAGTTGACGACCGAATGGTTCGCGAATCGCGTCGACCAGCGTTATCGAGCTTGTCTGGCGAAGGCTTCTGGCGGCTGAAACGCCCGAGATGGCCTTCTGGACGGCTTGAGACGCACGAGAATCGCACCCATGTGATGGATGCGCCGGTATCACTCCGCCGGCGCATTCAGAGTTGGTCTCCGTTTGGGACAGCCCCCGCCAGTGCGGGGGCTTTCTTTGCTCGATCCGAACGGCGATGTCCGCGATGCCGCCGGTTGACGCTCTGCGTCATATCCTGCCGCTGCAGATGTGAGGCATTGCACATTTCCACCGGCAAACCGCCGGCACGGCGATTGCTGGCTTTTCCCGCGCCTTTCCAGGGCGAAGGGGAAATCGCATGAAGACCGTCGCACTCGCGCTCGCGACCCTGATCGTTGCGAGCCTTCCGAACGGCGCATCGGCGGAATGCCGATGCTCCTGCGTCAACGGCGAGATCGAAGCCGTCTGCATTTCGGCCTCGGAGCTGCCGCCCGTGTGCGCGCCGCGCGCCTGCACCGCGAAGCCGGTCCGGGCCTCGCTGATCGCGGACAAGCGCACGGTGGGGACCGTGGCGAAACAGGAATGCCGCGAGACCGAAGTCCTGAATCCGCGAACCGGCAGTTACGTCGTCAAGCGGGTCTGCCCGTAACGGCGTACCCGCAAGCCGCGCGCCGTCGGCGTTGCGGGAACGTTCGCGTTCCGCGCATTCGCGCGGCGTTTGCGCGTTGCCTGAATGAACGCGGGCCAGCCTGACACCGCCGGCGTTTGATCCTGCCGGGACGCATTCGCTAGTATCGATCGCGCGTCGTCTCGCGCGCGACGCATCCGTTGCCGATGCGGCAATGCCAAACCCATCTGTCGTCGTCACGGCGCGTCCGCGTCCCCTGATCATCGGCTCCGGATCGGTCGAGCCTGCCGAGTTCTTTTGCTCCGAGCGCGCGGAGCCTGCCACTGGAATCCTGATTCGATGAAATCCCTTCGCCCGTTTCGTCTGCGCATGAAGCCGCTCGCGGCCTCGTTTTCTTTCCTGTTCGTCGTCGGCGGGGCAGCCGTTGCCATGCCGGCGGATGCCGCCGTCGGCATCGGCGCGCGCAATGCGCCGCATGTGTCGCCGCGTTATGCGTTGCGCCAGCAGCAGCGAGCCTCGCGCGCGGCGCGCACGCGAATCGCACATGTCGCTTCGCCTCGAGCCATCGGCGCGACGCGCGTCGTCACGAGTTGCTCCGACGATCTTGGTGATGCCGGTAGCCTGCGCAACGTGCTCGCGAGCGCGCAGGAAGGCGACACGATCGATCTCGGCAAGCTGACCTGCAGCACGATCACGCTCGTCAACGGCCCGATCGATACGAGCGTCCTCGGAGATCATCATCTTTACGACGTGACGCTGCAGGGTCCCGGCCGCGACGCGCTGACGATCGAAGCCGCGGGTCAGTCGCAGGTGTTCGTCATCGGCGGCTTCTCGAGCAACCGCGGCACGTTCACCGCGAACGATCTCACGATCGCGAACGGCACCTACAGCGGAAGCCTTGCCGCGTGCGTCGAGGGATTCGGCGGCGCGCTCGCGCTGAATCGCGTCAGCGTGACGAACTGCCATACGACCGGCCGCTATTCGCTGGTCTTCGGCGGCGCGGTCGACGTGACGACGCTGTTCATGACCGACAGCAGCATCACGAACTCGACGAGCGCCGCGAC
>DASZWL010000052.1:0-1880 GCA_035546695.1 Rhodanobacteraceae bacterium
AGCTGGTTCGATTTGCCTTCGACGAAGCTCTCGAACGTGTAGTGCGGATCGAGGTTCGCCTCCGGGACGCGCCGCTCGCCGGTCCTGCCGGCGCGCTGTCCGCGCTCGCTGGCGCGCTCGGTCCCGTTCGTCGCGGCGCCGACCTGCAGATGCACGGCGACCTCGCGCCCGGCGACGTGGTCGAGCACGCGCCGGATCTCGTCGAGATAGCGCTCGCGCACGATCTCGAGCGTGTACGCGTTCGGCGCCCAGAGCGTGAGGCCGGCATCCGACTCGCGCGCCTGGAGCGGCGCAAGGTACGTCTGCACGTCTTCGGCACTGAATCCGGCTTCGAGCCGCGCGAGGCAGCGTCGCCACAAATCGTTCATGCGATCGGTCTTGAAAGTCGACGTGCCGGCGCCGGGTGCCCGAGGCCGGCAATCCGTCGTCGGAAAGGGAGAAGCGGAAGTCTAACCGCGCGCGCGGCATCGCTGCCAGCATCCGGCTTGACACGCCGCGATGCGGCCGCCTACCATCCGCGCCCTTTTTCTCTTCCCGTCCGAGGGCTGCCGTCATGGCAACCAAGCGCACTTATCAACCGAGCAACCTGAAGCGCGTGCGCGATCACGGCTTCCGTGCGCGCATGAAGACCAAAGGCGGCCGCAAGGTGCTGAACGCACGTCGCGCCAAGGGTCGCAAGCGTCTCGCCGTCTCGGTCTGATCGCACGCGGGCGAGGCGCCCGCACGCCCGTTCCAGCGCGATGGCTCGCGCCCGTTTTCCGCACACGGCTCGTGTCGTCAAGCCGGCCGACTTCGTGCGTCTTCGCAAGAACGGACAGCGCATCGCTACGCCGCTCTTCAACGCGCAGGCGACGGCGAGCCTGACCGGCGGAGCGCGGCTCGGTCTCGCGGTCTCGCGCCGCGTGTCGCCCGACGCCGTGCGGCGCAACCGGATCAAGCGCATCGCGCGCGAAAGCTTTCGCCATGCGAGGCTTGGGCTGCCGGCGGTCGACATCCTGCTGATCGCTCGCGAAACGGCCGACGCGCACGACAACGCGGCGCTCCGCGCCGATCTCGAAATGCTCTGGCGGCGCATCGCCTCGTTGAACGCGCGCCCACGCCCCGGCACAATGCGCGCCTGATTTTTCCGCGCCTTTCCGGGCGATTTCCGACGCGGCTTTCGCCGCCCCGACCTCGAGCGCCGCCACTTCCCGATCCGGGGCCGTCGCGCCGCGTGAATCACGATCGCCAATGACGAGTCCCCGCAATCTCCTGCTGATCGCGCTGCTGTTCATCGGATATCTGCTCTGGGCGCAGTGGCAGGAGGACTACGGCCGCGTTCCGGCCGCACCACCGACGTCGTCGCAAACATCGACGCCCGCGCCGGCACCGGCCTCGGCCGACATGAGTTCCGCTTCGTCGGCAGCGCCTTCGCCGCCCGCCGCATCGGGCGAGATTCCGTCCGCGAGCACGAATCCGTCGACGTCGCCGGCACCCGCGTCGACAGCACCGAAGCCGGAGACGCCGGCGAGTCCGCACATCACCGTCACGACCGACGTGCTCCGCGTCGAGATCGACACGCGCGGCGGCACGATCGCGAGCGCCGATCTCCTCGCGTATCCGCAGCAGCCGAAGGATTTCGCGCATCCGGTGCGCCTTCTCGACAGCGAGGCCTCGCGATACTTCGTCGCGCAGAGCGGCCTCGTGAGCTCGGGCGGCACGGCGCCCGATCACATGGCGACGTTCGCCGTCGAGAAGAACGATTACACGCTCGCCGACGGCGCCGATTCGATCGAAGTGCCGCTGACGTGGACCGATGCGTCGGGTCTCACCGTTCGCAAAGTATTCGCGTTCCAGCGCGGCAGTTACGCCATCCAGCAACGCCAGGAAATCACGAACAA
>DASZWL010000053.1:0-17436 GCA_035546695.1 Rhodanobacteraceae bacterium
TCCCTTCTCTCCCTTGCGGGAGAGGGCAGGGTGAGGGCGCTCTGGGTTCGCCGTTGGGCTCTTTGATCTTTCTGTCTCTGTAACGCTGACGCGAAAACCGACTCACGTCCGTGTGGGTCTTGCCGGCCATCCTGGCCTGACGATCGAATCGGCGCGATCCCTCGCGCGCACCCGCGCGATGCGCGGGCCTGTCCGTCCGCCCTTCGCCGCGGCACAGAGGGTTTGCAGCGAAGAGCCACAGCAAACCAAAAGCTGGGTCCCGGCCGTCGCCGGGACGACGAGGTCTTGTTGCTCTTCTCTCTAGGCTTTCCGCTCTGCCTGCTTTCGCTTTCGCTTCCCGGGTCCCTCTCGGCCGCGGCGAGGGCGCGAAGGAGAAAGCCCAAAGGGGCGCGCGCACGATGCGCGCGCGTTCGCTGTCAGGCCATGGATGGCCTGTCAGCGAACCTCCGTAGCGCCCTCGCGTAGTCGCCGGCTTCATCGGCGACCGCGGTCGTGAGGGTGCCCTCTCTTTGGTTACTTTCTCTGGGCAAGCAGAGAAAGTAACTCGTCCGCCTGGACGGCGGACGAAGCCGCACAAGGACGTGAGTCGGTCTTCGTCGCAACGTCTCAAGAAGAAAACACAGAAACGCAGCGCAGAACCAAGAGCGCCCTCACCCTGCCCTCTCCCGCAAGCGGGAGAGGGGAAAAGCTTGAGTCCTCTCCCGCTTGCGGGAGGGGGAAACCGCCCGAGCGGGAGAGGGAAACGCAAACCGCGTCGGCAGGCGGGGGCGCAGGAAAGATTACGCGGCGTCCGTCCGCGAGCGCGACAGGGAAAAAATACGCGGCGTGCGGCGCCAACGGGGCAAAAAAAGAACAAAGAAAAAGCCCGGCTTGCGCCGGGCTTTTTCGTGACACCTGGATCGGAACCGGAATTACGAACCCGGATTCTCGACCTTGAGCTCGGTGCGGCGATTGCGCGCACGACCTTCCTTCGTCGAGTTCGTATCGATCGGCTGCGATTCGCCGAAGCCCTTGACCGCGGTGATGCGGCTGGCGTCGATACCATGCGAGGTCAGGTAGTCGTACACGATCTGCGCGCGACGCTCGGACAGCTTCTGGTTGTACGCGTCGGTGCCGATCGAGTCGGTATGACCGTCGAGCTCGACCTTGATCTCCGGATAGCGCTTCAGCGCGTCCACGGCCTGGTCGAGGATCGCGACCGAGTCCGCCGTCGGCAGCTGCAGCGTCGGTTCGATGGCGTGCTCGCCGGTCTTCGGACGATCGAACTTGAAGTTCACGCCGCGCAGGTCGATGACGACCTTCTGCGGGCAGCCGTCCGGACCCACGACGGTGCCGGCCGGCGTATCCGGGCAGCGGTCGTCGCAATTGTTGACGCCATCGTGATCGTCGTCGAGCGTATGGCAATCCGGGGCCGGCGGCGGAGCGGCAGGCGGCGGAGGCGGCGGAGGCGGCGCGGCGCCACCGAAGCTGTAGACGAGGCCGACGCTGACGATGCCATCGGTGAAGCCCGACTTGCGCGGGATGTCATAGCCGAGATCTGCTGCGAGATTGTTCTCGGTGTTGTTGTCGTGGTCGTAACGCGCCGCGATTTCGCCGCGGAGCGCCAGACGCTCGGACATGTTGTACTGGATGCCCGCGCCGACCGTGGCCATCGGATCCCAGCCGCTCTCGCTGTAGCCGGCGTCATGGAGCAGGAAGCCCGAGTACGCGGCATGACGCAGCGCGCCGACGCCGGCCATGATGTACGGACGCCACTGCGAGCCTTCGTCGCCGAAGAACCAGCGGGCGCTGACGCCGAGACCGACGCTCTCCCACTCGTGACCGTCGCGCCACGAACCGCCTTCGAAGTCGGCGTTGTTGATCGTATATTCGAAATCGACGGCAAGGTGCGGATTGACCCACACGCCGGCGCCGATGCCACCCCACACCGACGTATCGGTCTTGCGATCGCTGTCGGAGAAGTTAGCGCCGATGCGCGGCGCGATGTACCAATTGCCGAAATCCTGCGCATTCGCAGCCGTAACGGCGGCGCCACCCAGGCTGAGAGCGATCAGCGCACATAAGGCCTTACGTTTCATTCAGAGTCTCCTCTCGTTTGGTCTTCATGCGTCCGCTCAACCCCGCGCGGAACGCCACGCCGTTTCCAGTTCCAAATTCTACGCTAACCAAATTCTACGCTAATCGGATGCGCGGGAAACGTGTTCTTAACATCTTATCACGGTACCAGGGCTGCCGCGCAATTCTAGCCGGATCAAATTTTTACGACTAGCCGACCGTAAAAAGAACGTTAAGCTTCGAGTCATCGAATCGAGAACAGGTCCACAAAACGGTGGATTGGGGTCCGATCCAGACGATCGGGGTCTCCCGTAGCTGCCAGGACGCGCTCGACCTGCCGGGCCGGGAGGTGGCCGGCCAGCGCATCGGCGAACTTGGCCAGGAGGACCGGAATCCCCTCCGCGCGGCGACGGCGGTGTCCGATCGGGTAGTCGATCGAGACTTTCGCCGTGCTCGTGCCGTCGCGGAAGAATACCTGCACCGAGTTACCGATGTAGCGCTTGTCGGGATCGAAATAGTCCTTCGTGAACGCCGGATTCTCGCGCACGGTCATCTTCGCGCGGAGCGCGTCGATGCGCGGATCCGCGGCGACGGCATCGGCGTAATCGCCGGCCGTGAGGCGGCCGAAGATCAGCGGCACCGCGACCATGTACTGGATGCAATGGTCACGATCGGCGTAGTTCGCGAGCGGACCGGTCTTGTCGATGATGCGCACGCCCGCTTCCTGCGTCTCGATCTCGATGCGGTCGATCGCGTCGAGCCGGCCGGATACTTCGGCGTGCAGCTTCATCGCGCACTCTACGGCTGTCTGCGCGTGGAACTCGGCGGGATAGCTGATCTTGAACAGCACGTTCTCCATGACGTAGCTGCCTAACGGTCGCTCGAACTCGAACGGCTTGCCCTTGAACGCGACGTCGTAGAAGCCCCAGGTCTTCGCCGTCAGCGCCGACGGATAGCCGACGCAGCCTTTCACCGCATTCAGCGCATGCGTCACCGCGCGGCGGCATGCGTCGCCGGCTGCCCAGCTCTTGCGCGGCCCCGTGTTCGGCGCGTGGCGGTAGGTGCGCAGCGCGCCGTTGTCGATCCAGCTGTGCGAGACGGCGTTGACGATGTCGTCCTTCGAGCCGCCGAGCATTTGCGTCGCGACTGCCGTCGAGGCGAGCCGCACGAGGATCACGTGATCGAGCCCGACGCGGTTGAACGAGTTCTTCAGCGCATAGCAGCCCTGGATCTCGTGGGCCTTGATCGCGTAGCCGAGCACGTCGCGCACGGTCAAGGGTGCGCCGCCTTCGCGCTCGGCCTTGCGCGAGAGATAGTCGGCGAGGCCGAGGATCGCGCCGAGATTGTCGGACGGATGTCCCCATTCCGCCGCGAGCCAGGTGTCGTTGAAATCGAGCCAGCGCACCTGCACGCCGATGTTGTACGCGGCCTGCGCGGGATCAAGCTCCCACGCCGTGCCCGGCACGCGAGCGCCGCCCGGCAGCACGGCGCCCGGCACGAGCGGGCCGAGATGCTTCACGCATTCGGGAAACCGCATCGCGAGCATCGCGCACGCGAGCGAGTCGAGCAGCATGTAGCGCGCGGTGTCGTAGGCCTCCTTCGACGCGATCGTGTAGTCGGCCACGTAGTTGGCGATGTCGACCATCGGCGGGTCGGGATCCGGCCGCTGCGCCGAGCGGATATCGTGCGATGACATGGATCGTCCGTAGAGTGCGGGAAAGGAATTGCGGCGCGATGAGCGTCCGCGAGGGCGCGCATTGTACATTGGGCCGGACCGGGCCCACTCGTGCATCGCTGCGTCGCCGCATGGCTTGTGCAGGATGCGAAACTCCGTGCATCGTTCGCGCATCGCAACGCACCGGATCGCCGTGACGACGCCCTACCCGCACCTCTTCGCGCCGCTCGACCTCGGCTTCGCGACGCTGCCGAACCGCGTGCTGATGGGCTCGATGCACACGGGCCTCGAGGATCGCGCGCGCGATTTCGACAAGCTCGCCGCGTTCTTCGCCGAGCGCGCGCGCGCCGGCGTTGGGCTCATCGTCACCGGCGGCATCGCGCCGAGCATCGAGGGCTGGCTGAAGCCGTTCTCGGGAAGACTCACGATGCCATGGCATCTCGCGCGCCACCGCAAGCTGACGCGCGCCGTGCACGCCGAAGGCGGACGACTCTGCCTGCAGATCCTGCACGCGGGCTGCTATGCGTATCACCCGTTGTCGGTCGCGCCGTCGGCCGAGAAATCGCCGATCACGCCGTTCAGGCCCCGCGCGCTTACATCGCGCGGAATCGAGCGCACGATCCGCGATTTCGTCGATTGCGCGAAGCGCGCGCAGGACGCCGGTTACGACGGCGTCGAGGTCATGGGCTCGGAAGGCTATCTCATCAACGAGTTCCTCGCCGAGCGCACGAATCGGCGCGGCGACGACTGGGGCGGATCGGTCGGGAATCGACAGCGATTTCCGGTCGAGATCGTGCGGCGCATCCGCGAAGCAGCCGGCCGCGAGTTCATCGTGATCTACCGGCTCTCGATGCTCGATCTCGTCGAGAACGGCCAGCGCTGGGACGAGATCGCGGCGCTCGCGAAGAAGATCGAGGCCGCCGGCGCGACGCTGATCAACACCGGCATCGGCTGGCACGAGGCGCGCATCCCGACGATCGTGACGAGCGTGCCGCGCGCGGCCTTCGCGTGGGTTACGCGAAAGCTCAAGGGCGAAGTGCGGATTCCGCTGATCGCAACCAATCGCATCAACATGCCCGAGGTCGCCGAGCGCATCCTCGCATCGGGCGACGCCGACATGGTCTCGATGGCGCGCCCGCTGCTCGCCGATCCCGAATGGATCGCGAAGGCGCGCGCGGATCGGAGCGATTCGATCAACACCTGCATCGCATGCAACCAGGCCTGCCTCGATCACGTGTTCGAGAACCGTCGCGCGAGCTGTCTCGTGAATCCGCGCGCGTGTCACGAGACCGAGCTCGTGATCCGACCGACCGCGAAGCAAAAGCGCATCGCGGTCGTGGGCGCCGGGCCCGCGGGACTCGCGGCTGCGACGACGCTTGCCGAACGCGGTCACGCGGTTACGCTGTTCGATCAGGCGAGCGAGATCGGCGGCCAGTTCAACATGGCCAAACGCATTCCGGGCAAGGAGGAATTCGCCGAATCGCTCCGCTATTTCGCGAATCGCCTTCGCGGGACCGGCGTCGACGTCCGGCTCGGCACGTGTGCCGATGCGTCGATGCTGCGCGACGCGGGCTTTGACGAGATCGTGATCGCCTGCGGCGTGACGCCGCGCGCCGCGACCATTCCGGGTGTCGATCATCCGATGGTCATGAGCTACGTCGATCTGCTGCTCGGCGGACGCCAAGCCGGCAAGCGCGTCGCGATCGTCGGCGCCGGCGGCATCGGCTTCGACGTCGCCGAATTCCTCGTCGAGCCGCCGCCGTCGCCGACGACCGACATCGCGCGCTGGACGCGCGAATGGGGCATCGACACGACGCTCGAAGCACGAAGCGGCCTCGCGCGTCCCGCGCCCGAGCCGCCTGCGCGCGAGGTCTGGCTGCTGCAACGAACGCCGGGCCGGCCCGGCAAACGCCTCAACAAGACGACCGGCTGGGTGCATCGCTCGACGCTGAAGGCCAAGCGCGTCGCGATGATCGGCGGCGTCGAATACGAGCGCATCGACGGCGACGGATTCCATGTGCGCATCGACGGCAAGCCGCAACTTCTTCCCGTCGACAGTATCGTCATCTGCGCGGGACAAGAACCGAATCGCGCGCTGCACGATGCGCTAGTCGCATGCGGTCTCGCGCCGCGACTCATCGGCGGCGCCGACGTCGCGGCCGAGCTCGACGCGAAGCGCGCGATCGATCAGGGTACGCGGCTCGCGGCGATGCTTTGATCTCCATAGCCAAGCCATAGGGTGGGCTTCAGCCCACCGATGCCGTTCCGCAAAGGAAAAAGCGGTGGGCTGAAGCCCACCCTATGAATCCATCGATCGATTCGCGGCGCATCGCAGCGAAAACCGAAACGCTGCGTTCATGCCCGCGAACTCGCGCCGGCTTGCCCGAAGCGAGACAATTGCTTTTTCCTACGGAAGGAGCCGCCTCATGAAACTCTATTTCTCTCCCGGAACCTGCGCGCTCGCCGACCACATCGCGCTCGCGTGGATCGGAAAGCCTTACACACTGAAGAAGGTGTCGCGCGATGAGCGCAAGGAAGCCTGGTTCCTCGCGCTCAATCCCGCCGGCGCCGTGCCCGTCATCGAAGAGGACGACGGCTGGGTGCTGACGCAGAACAGCGCGATCCTCAACTATCTCGCCGACAAGCATCCCGAGGCGCATCTCGGCGGCGACGGCATCCGCGGCCGCGCCGAAGTGAACCGCTGGCTCGGCATCGTGAATTCCGACGTGCATCCGGCGTTCAAGCCGCTCTTCGGCACGACCGCGTTCCTCGAGGATCCGGCGCTGATCGAGAAGACGAAGGACAACGCGCGGCAGAATCTTCGCACGCTGTTCGAGCGCATCGACAAGCAGCTCGAAGGACGCGACTGGCTCGTCGGCGAGCGGTCGATCGCCGATCCGTATCTTTTCGTGACGCTGCGCTGGGCGAAGGGGCAGAAGGTCGATCTTTCGGGATTTGGAAATCTCGAGAAGTTCTTCGCGCGGATGAGCGAGGATGACGGCGTCAAGCGCGCGCTTGCGGAGCAGGAAGCGGCGTGACGACTTTCGCCGCTCGTAGCTCGCCGCAGATGCGAAAGCGAAAGCCGTTCGCCTCTCCCGCTTGCGGGAGAGGCCGCGCCGAAAGGCGCGGGTGAGGGAAATTCGGAGTGGGGCCTTTCGTTGCTCTATGTGGCGACGAACCGGCTTGCCCTCACCCTGCCCTCTCCCGCAAGCGGGAGAGGGGAAAGCCGGGCGCGATTCTCTCGCAAAAGCAAGAACCGAACGCTTCAGCGCCGGTCGATCGGCACGAACGCGAGATCCTCGGGACCGACGTAATTCGCGCTCGGCCGGATGATCTTGCCATCCTCGCGCTGCTCGATCACATGCGCGCTCCAGCCGGACGTCCGCGAAATCACGAACAGCGGTGTGAACATCGCGGTCGGCACGCCCATCATGTGATAGCTGACCGCACTGAACCAGTCGAGGTTCGGGAACATCTTCTTGATCGCCCACATCGTCGACTCGAGCCGCTCGGCGATGTCGAAAAGCTTCATGTCGCCCGCGTCGGCCGAAAGCTCGCGCGCGACTTCCTTGATGACCTTGTTGCGCGGATCGGAAACCGTGTAGACCGGATGGCCGAAGCCGATCACGACTTCCTTGCGCTCGACGCGCGCGCGGATGTCCGTTTCGGCCTCGTCGGGCGTCGCGTAGCGGCTCTGGATCTCGAACGCCGCCTCGTTCGCGCCGCCATGCTTCGGCCCGCGCAACGCGCCGATCGCACCGGTGATGCACGAATACAGGTCGCTGCCGGTGCCGGCGATGACGCGTGCGGTGAATGTCGATGCGTTGAACTCGTGCTCGGCGTAGAGGATCAGCGAAGTGTGCATCGCGCGCACCCAGAGATCGCTCGGCTTCTCGCCGTGGAGCAGATGCAGGAAATGACCACCGATCGAGTCGTCGTCGGTCTCGACGTCGATGCGCCTGCCGTTGACCGTGTAGTGGTACCAGTAAAGCAGCATCGAGCCGAGCGAGGCCATCAGCCGGTCGGCGATGTCGCGCGCGCCGTGCGCGTTGTGATCGTCCTTCTCGGGCATCATGCAGCCGAGCGCCGAGACGGCCGTACGCATGACGTCCATCGGGTGCGTCGAGGACGGCAGCTCCTCGAGCACGCGCTTCACGCCTTCGGGAATGCCGCGCATCGATTTCAGCTTCGCCTTGTAGCCGGCGAGCTCGGCGCGCGTCGGCAGTTTGCCGTGCACGAGAAGGTACGCGATCTCCTCGAACTCGCAGGTCGTCGCGACGTCGAGGATGTCGTAGCCGCGATAGTGCAGGTCGTTGCCGGTGCGGCCGACGGTGCAGAGCGCCGTGTTGCCGGCGACGACGCCGGAAAGCGCGACGGATTTCTTGGGTTTGGGCAGAACCTGCGCATCGTCGCTCATGCTTCGCTCCTCACGAATATTGTGTTCGACATCGTTCACCGGTGTTTCATTGCTGGAACTGTTCCGACTCCGGTAGCGCCGCGCACTGTTGCGCCTGCTGCTCGCGAAGGCCGACAGCCCATATGGCGAGCTCGCAATCGCCGAGGCTCGAGCAATAGCAGATGCGCACCTGCAGCCGGGATCGTTTCGCACCGTCCAGAAATTGATTGAACAGCACTCTTTGCTTGCCCTCGAACGACCCATAGTCGATCTCTGGCGCGGGCGAGTTCTGCCGGGAATTGCCGGAGGCCGTCACCCTGAGGGCGTCCTCGAACGATTGATACTGTTCGCGAGTGAATTCGAAATTCAGCCAATTCGTCACGTGGCCGGGCGTAAGCACGTAGCCGCCCATCGAAGGCCCTTGCGTATTGATGTCGCCGTGCATGCCGACAGCCGCGAATACCTGATCCCAATCCAATTGCGGCTTGCCATCGACCAGCACTTCGACGCTGCGCACGATCGCCGGACCGACGCCTTGATTCTCGACATAGATCGACGGCGGAAAAGTCGACTGCCCTATGTGCAAATGCGGCCACACCCGTGCGCGCACTTGCTGGCGCTGAATGTAGGCGGTGTAGCCCGCAACGATCAATGCCAGGAGACCGACGAGTGACGCGATGATCGCGGCGAGCGCATCCAAACGGATGCCGCGTTCGGTCGGCGCCACAGCGTGTTGCTCGGGGCCCGGGAGCGAATCCGGCACGCCGCTTATTCCGTGCGCCCGCGGGTGAACAATGCGTCGAGCTTCTCTTCGTACGCGCGATAGCCAAGGAAATCGTAGAGCTCATCGCGCGTCTGCATCGACGGGACGACGTCCCTCTGCGTGCCTTCGCGCCGTACAGTCTCGTAGAAATTCAGTGCGGCCTTGTTCATCGCGCGATACGCGCCGCAGCAGTAAAGAATGATGTCGACACCGGCCGAGCGGAGCTCGTCGCGCGTGAACAGCGGCGTCTTGCCGAATTCGGTGATGTTCGCGAGGATCGGCACCTTCACGGCGCTCTTGAACGCGCGGTACTGATCGAGCGTGTAGATCGCCTCCGGAAAGATCATGTCGGCGCCGGCCTCGATGCACGCGAGCGCACGCTCGATCGCGGCGTCGAGCCCTTCGACGGCGATCGCATCGGTGCGCGCCATGATGACGAAGCTTTCGTCCGTGCGAGCGTCGACCGCGGCCTTGATGCGATCGACCATCTCGTCCTTCGGCACGATCGCCTTGCCGGGGCGATGCCCGCAACGCTTCGCGGCGACCTGATCCTCGATGTGGATCGCGCCGGCACCGCCCTTGATCATCGAGCGCACCGTGCGCGCGATGTTGAAGGCGCCGCCCCAGCCGGTGTCGACATCGACCAGCAACGGCAGATCGCAGATGTCGGTGATGCGGCGCACGTCGATCAGCACGTCGTCCATCGTGCTGATGCCGAGATCGGGCATGCCGAGCGAATTCGCGGCGACGCCGCCGCCCGAGAGATACAGCGCGCGGAATCCGACGCGCTCTGCCATCCGCGCGGCGTATGCGGTGATCGCGCCGACCACCTGCAAGGGTTGCTCTTCGGCGACGGCGGCGCGAAAACGCGCGCCGGCGGAGCGAATCTCGCTCATGCGGCCTCCGGGACAAAGAGGCTTAGTTTAACCGATGCGCGAAGACCGGCTTTGCGAACACCCGAGTCCGCGTCGGCTGGCGATCCCGGCGAATTGCGGCGAACGGTCGAGGAAGACGAAAAAGATTCCCGCGGGCGGCGCGGATGCCACGATCTTTGCGCAGATTCTGACTGTCAGGGGGTGAGTCCAAGGAATCGGCGATCGTTTTGTGTGCATCGACGGCTTGCCGCGATATCCGGATGCTCAGGGGGATTGTCCGGATGACCGCCGCCGCGGGAAAGCGGAACGTCGGAACGCGCCAACGCGTTGCTCAGATGGATTTCGTGTTTTCGAACATCCTTTCCGACACTTGGCGGGCGTTGCCCTCGTGATGGTTGGTAATCCTGTCTGCCGTTGCCGGCGTCGTTGTGCGACGCATGGAGCGGAGCCGGCGCGGCTGTCCGCGCCGGCTCCATCGCTCAATGGCAGACCGGCTGGTTCGGATCGTCGAGATCGAATCCGTTGCGCAGCAAGATGTCGCCGGCGGGCAGCACGACGAACTTGACGTCTTCGGTCGCGCTCATGCCACCCGGCACCGTCGTTGCCCTCAGCGTCGAGGTGTAAGTCCCGCTCGCACCGAACGTGCCGGAGAGCAGCGATCCGACCAGCGACAGCGCCGGCGGCGGATTCGCAACGCTGTAATCGAGCGTCTTGCCCGGCGGTGCGGCGAACAGCGAGGACAAGTCGATGCTGGCCGCGTCGCCGACGCTGTCGACCTGCGTCGGCAGCGTGCAGATCACGGTCGGTGCGCTCGGATCGATCGTGATCGAGACCGTCGCCGCCGTGCAGGCGCCGAAGCTGTCGCAGGCCTGGTACTGGAAGCTGTCCGAGGTCGCATCGGGATTCTTGTTCGTATAGCTGAACGTCGCGTCCGCGTTGACGATTGCCGTGCCTTCCGACGGCGGCGCGATCAGCGATGCCGTGAGCGCGTTGCCGTCTTCGGGGTCGCTGTCGTTGTCGGTCAACTTGCTCGGCACGTTCGGATCGCCGACGAGCGTTGTCGCCGTGCCGTTCGGACCGACGACAATCGCGTCGTCCATCGCGATCGGCGGGGAATCCGCATGCGGATCGCTCGTGATCGTGATCGTGACCGTGCCGCCGGTGCAGCCGCCGTCCGCATCGCAGGCTTCGTACAGGAACTTGTCCGTCGTTGCCGAAGGATCGATGTTCTGGTACGTCAGCGTGCCGTCGCCGTTGAACTGCAACGCGCCCGATCCGTTCAGGAGACTGCTCGTCTTGTCGGCGGTCAGCAGGCCGCCGTCCGGATCGCTGTCGTTGTGCAGCACGCTGTTCGGCATCAGGAGATCGCCGATCAGGAGGCTCGTCCCGCTGCTCGGCGCGACCTGGATCGCGTCGTCGACGACGATCGGCAGATGGTGAGTCGCCGCATCGCCGATCGTGACCGTCACGATGCCGACGTCGCAGTCGAGCGCGTCGCAGGCGCGATAGAGGAACGTGTCGGTTGTCGCCGACGGATCGGTGTTCTGGTACGTGAACGTGCCGTCGGCGCCGAACGCGAGCAGCGTGCCATGGCTCGGATCGGTCAGCGGCTCGGCCGTCAGCGTATCGCCGTCGAGATCGAGGTCGTTGTCGAGCACGCTGTTCGGTGTGCGCGGATCGCCGACGAGGACGCTCGTCGTGCCGCCCTTGTCGACCTGGATCGCGTCGTCGACCGCAAACGGCACGTGGTGGCCGTCGGCGGCATCGGCTTCGATAGTCGTCGGATCGCTCACGCCATCGTTGGCCGTGTTCGTCTCGCCGCCGCCGCTGACGGTCGCCGTGTTCGTGAGGCTCGACGGCGCGGTGACGGCGACATCGACAGTGAGCGTGATCGGAGCATAGCTCGCACCGGATGCCAGGACATCGCTGCGCACACAGCTCGTCGTTGCCAGCGTACAGTTCCAGTTGGGGCCACCGCTCATGGCGCTCGCCGTCATTCCTGCGGGCAAAGTATCCGTCACGGTGACGACGCCGCTCGTCGGCGCGCCCCCGATGTTGCTCGCGATCAGCGTGTATGTCGCGCCGGTCTGGCCCTGGCTGAAGTCGCCGACGTGCGTCTTCGTCAGTGTCAGATCGGCGGACGAACTCTTCGCCGCGATCGTCGTCGGATCGCCAACGGCATCGTTCGCCGTATTCGTCTCGCCGCCGCCGCTGACGGTCGCATTGTTCGTCACGTTCGCCGGAGCGTTCGCCGCGACGTCGACGGTCAGCGTGATCGCGGGGTAGCTCGCACCGGCGACAAGCGCATCGCTGCGCGTGCAGGTCGCCGTCGCCGCTGAGCAGTTCCAACTTGGGCCGCCGCTCATGGCCGTCGCCGTCAGTCCCACCGGCAGAGTATCGGTCAAGGTGACGAGGCCGCTCGTCGGCGCGCCCCCGATGTTGCTCACGATCAGCGTGTAGGTCGCGCCGGTCTGGCCTTGCGTGAACTCGCCGACGTGGGTTTTCGTGAGCGTCAGGTCCGCGCTCGGACTCACGGGATCGATCGCGGTCGGATCGTCGAATGTGTCGTTCGCGGTATTCGTCTCGCCGCCGCCGCTGACGTTCGCCGTGTTCGTGACACTGGCCGGCGCGTTCGCGTCGACGTCGACGGTCAGAGTGATCGGGTCATAGCTCGAACCCGCTGCGAGCGGCGTGCTTCGCGTACAGGTTAGTGTTGCCGAATTACAGGTCCAGTTC
Organism: Rhodanobacteraceae bacterium; assembly: GCA_035546695.1. Classification (GTDB taxonomy): domain Bacteria; phylum Pseudomonadota; class Gammaproteobacteria; order Xanthomonadales; family Rhodanobacteraceae; genus Dokdonella_A. Next base: position 12,501 of record DASZWL010000053.1, read on the forward strand.
GCGCCCGCCATGGTGGTGGGCGTCAATCCGACAGGCAATGTGTCGGTCACGGTGACCATCGACCCGTCCGTTGCCGCATCGCCGGTGTTGCTCACGACGATCGTGTAGGTCGCGCCGGTCTGGCCTCGGACGAAGTTGCCGGAATGGTGCTTGGTCAGCGTCAGGTCGGGCGCCGCAGCGCCCCCGCCGCCGATCGTGATCGCGACGGTCGCCTCCTCGCAGGCGCCGAAGCTGTCGCAGGCGGCGTACTGGAACGCATCGGTCGTCGCCGGCGATCCGTCGTTGTCGTACGTGAACGTGCCGTCGGCGGCGAGATCGAGCGAGCCGTGGCTCGGATCGGAGAGCTTGACGGCCGTGAGACCATCGCCGTCAACGTCGCTGTCGTTGTGCAGCACGCTGTTCGGCGTGATCGCGTCGCCGACGAGCGCGCTCGTCGAATCGCCGGGCGCGACGTCGATCGCGTCGTCCACCGCATCCGGCAGATGATCGTCGAGACCGTCGCCGATCGTGATCGTCACCTTCGCCGGCGTGCACGCACCGTGATCGTCGCAGGCTTCGTACACGAGCGTATCGGTCGTCGCCGTTGAATCGCCGTTCGTGTAGGTGAAGAGGCCTGCCGGGCTCACGGCGACCGTGCCGGACGCATGCAGCAGCGGGCCGACCTTGCCGACCTTCACGGTATCGCCGGCATCGGCGTCGTGGTCGTTGTCGAGCACGCTGGACGGCTGGACCGCATCGCCGATCAACACGTCGGTCATCGCCAGCGGCGCAACTACGGCGGCGTCGTTCACGGCGATCGGCGGATGGTTGTCGAGGCCGTCGCCGATCGTGATCGTCACGGTGGCGGTGTCGCACAACTGCCCCTTGCACGCCTTGTACGTGAAGCTGTCCGTAGTCGCCTGATCGCCGTTGTTGCGATAGGAGAACGTTCCGTCCGCGTTGAAGAAGAGCAGATCGCCATGGCTGGGCTGTGACGGCTCGTCGGCCGTCAGTTGGCCGCCGTCCGGATCGATGTCGTTGTCCAGCACGCTGTTCGTCTGATGCGCGTCACCGACGAGCGCACCTGTCGTGCCGCTCGGCGCGACTTGGATCGCATCGTCGGTTGCGAACGGTGCGTGATTGCCGTTGCCGCCGGCAGGCGTAATCGTCGTCGGGTCATCCACAGTGTCGTTGGCCGTATTCGTTTCGCCGCCGCCGCTGACGGTCGCGGTGTTCGTGATGTTCGTCGTCGCGTCGGCCGCGACGTCCACCGTCAGCGTGATCGGCTGGTAGCTCGCGCCGGCGGCCACCACATTGCTGTTCGTGCAGGTGGGTGTCGGCGCAACCGAGCAGATCCAGCCGGTGCCGGCCATCGCCGTCGCGGTCAGGCCGGCTGGCAGCATATCGGTCACGGTCACCGTGCCGCTCGTCGCCGCGCCGCCGATGTTGCTTGCGGTCAGCGTGTACGTCGCACCGCTCTGGCCTTGCGTGAAGCTGCCAACATGAGTCTTTGTCAGGACGAGGTCCGCGAATGAGCCCGCAGGCGCGATCGTTGTTGGATCGTTCGCGGTGTCATTGGCGGTGTTCGTCTCGCCGCCGCCGCTGACCGTGGCGGTGTTCGTCAACGTACCCGGCGCGTTCGCGGCAACATCGACGGTCAGCGTGATCGGATCGAAGCTCGTGGCGCCGGCGAGCGGATCCCCACGCGTGCAGGTCTTTGTCGCGAGCACGCACATCCAGCCCGTGCCCTTCATATCAGTGACGGTAAGTCCGGCGGGCAACGTATCCACCACGGTTACCTGCCCGTTCGACGCCGTGCCGCCGATGTTGTTGACGACGAGCGTGTAAGTCGCGCCCGTCTGGCCCTGCATGAAGTTGCCGATATGCGTCTTCATCAGCGTCAGATCGGTCGGGCTTGCGAGAGCGATCTGGGTCACATCGCTCGCGCTGTCGTTTGCCGTATTGCTTTCGCCGCCGCCGCTTACGGAAGCGGTATTCGTGAGGCTTTTGGGCGCGTTCTTGTCGATATCCACCATGAGCGTGATCAACGGATAGCTCTGGCCCGGCTGCACGGTATCGCTGCTCGTGCAGGTCATCGTGTCCATCTTGCAGGTCCAGCCGGATCCGCCCATCGCCGTTGCCGTCATTCCAGCGGGCGGCGTTTCTGTGACCGTCACGTCGCCTGCCGTCGGACCCGTTCCGATATTGGTCACGGTCAACGTATAGATGGCGCCGGTCTCGTCTCGCCAAAAATCATTGGCGTGCGTCTTGGAGAGCGTGAGATCGGGAACGCCCGTGACATGCAGCGTCGCGCTGGCGCTCGCGCTCGGGCTGGCATTGATGCTCGTGACTGGCTGCATCTGGTTCAGGAGATCGCCCGACGCCTTGCCGACGACATTGATGACGATCTGGCAACTCTGACCCGCCGCAAGCGTGCCGTTGATGAGCGATGCCGATGTGCCTTTCTGTGGCGCGGTGACGGTGCCGCCGCAAGTATTGTCAGCGATCACATCGCTCGCGGCATTCTCCAGGCCGCCGGGATAGGGGTCCGTGAATTGAATTCCCGTAATCGCCTTGTCCTGCGCACCATTCGTCAGCGTGATCTTCATCGCGGTGCTGCCGCCTAGCGGAACGCTGTCGGACGAAAACATCTTGCTCACCGTGGGCGCGGGGAGCGGCGAGCTGTCCTTCACCTCGAGACCTGAAATCGCGTTCGCGCCCGGTTGTGCGTTACCGCTCTGGAACGCAACCAACGCATTGACCCATTGGCCGCCCTTGGCGCCGACGACGTTGATCACGAGCTGACAGCCGCCCGCACCGACCGGAATCGTGCCGTCGGAAAAATACAGTGCATTGGCCGCCACATCCGTCGTCACGGTACCGCCGCAGGTATTGCTGGCAACGACGCCGGCCGGATCGTTCGCGGGCACGTTCGCGATGCCGTCGGGGAAGGAATCGCTGAATTGAACTCCGGTGACGGGCACGCCGTTGGGATTTTTCAGCGTGATCGTCATCGCTGCCTTCGCGCCGACATCGATACTCGTCGGCGCGAACTGCATGCTTGCCGTCGGGGCAGTTCCCAACGGCACATTCAGCACATTCACATAAGCGTTGCCCGCGAAAGCTCCGCTGACCGCGTTCGCGGCGGAAGTTTCGTCCATCGCGGCGAAGATCGTTCCGATTCCAGCCTTCACTCCGACGACGTTGACGACGACATCGCAACTGCTCCCCGCGGGAATCGTTCCGCCCAGCAACCCGACGTCATACGGATCGGTAGCGGACGTACGCAGCTTGACCGATCCGCCGCAGGTGTTGCGCACCAACGCGTTCGGCGCATTCTGGATCGCGTTGGCTCCGACATAAAACGTATCCATCGCGACGCCGGTAACCGCATGATCGGCGTCGTTGTTGGTGAAGGTGAACCTCAGCTGCGACATGCCGCCGATGACCATCGATGACGGCACGAACTGCATCGCGATCGAGGGCGCCGGCAGCAAGGGATCGCCGACGACGTTTATCGTCGCGGACACGTCGGCGCCCGGAGCGGCCTCGGCGCTGAGGATCGGCCCCGTGTGCAGTTCCGACGTTCCCGCCGCAATTCCTTTCACGGAGACGTCGACGACGCAGAATCCTCCGGCGGGAATCGATACGCCCGAGATCGCGATGGACGAGCCGAACGGATCTGAAAGAGGTCCGCACGTATTGAACAGCGCGACCAGCGAATGATTCTGAATCGTCAGCGGTGCCGGGTAAGGCATCGTGAACTGCACGCTGTGCAGATCGAAGAAATTGGGATTCGTGATGATCGTCTCGATGATCGTATGGCCGCCCATGGCAAGCGTGTCCGGAAGCAACTTCACCGTGGCAACCGGCGCGCCGAGCAACGCGCCCGCGGCGATACTCAGGATTGCAGTGGCGCTCGCGCTCGGATCCGCGTTGGCGCTCAATACGCTCACCTGATTCGTCGCCGGCGATTCCTGCTGCGTTCCGGTCACGTTGAGGACGACTTCGCAGGATGCGCCATTGTCGTGGGGAATCATCGCGCCGCTCAGCTGGGCGAACTTGCCGTTCGCCGGCGCGGCGAGCGCGCCGCCGCACGTATTGCTCACCACGACATTCGTAGGTGCATTCGCGAGGCCAGGCGGATAGATATCCTTGAAGTGAACGCCCGTGATATCGCTCGCGTTCGGATTCTTCATCTTGATCTTCATCCGGACAATACCGCCGATGAAGACCTGAGCGTTGTCGAACGATTTTTCGACGATCGGCGCAGCAAGATTCGCTGCACGCCCCATCGACGGAACGGATGCCAGAAAGGCCATGCCTGCCCACAAGGTCAGCACGCCAAGCATTTTCACTGTCGGATGACGATGGCTCGCGTGGTCGCGAAAGCCGAAACAAGAATGGAATCCGAACATTGGGAGACTCCCGAATTGGCCTGGAGACGCGCAGATCCGTGCGCGTGCGGCAACCGCTGCCGCCACGAAACTGACAGTTTCGTTGCGATGCATTACGCGGTTGGCGGCCGAAGCGGACACCCGAACTGAAATCTTTTCGCCGTGATGAAGGAAGGAAACACCGCTGCGAGATTCAATTCTTGATCGGAAGACGCGCCTACGGCATTGGCCATCCCCGTTGTCACCAGCGGCCGAAACGACCTGCTGCAATGTCCGGTTCCTTTGCGGATCTCGTTCTTCGACGTTGTTCGAACCAGCGACGCACCGCATGTCCAACGCCGCCGATTGTCTCGATATCCCCTACAGCGTCCTCTCGCGCCTGCGCGAGGCGCGACACGAATTCCACGCGAGCGTTACGAGCTCCATCGGCACTCGCGAACGCGTCTTCGCTCCAGCGCAGCTATTGCATGCGATCCGCGAACACATCGCGCGCTGCGATGCGACGAGCCTGCGCGAGCGCTGCAGCCGGTTGTTCGGGCTCACGGTGCTTCTCTACGGCG
>DASZWL010000054.1:0-2143 GCA_035546695.1 Rhodanobacteraceae bacterium
GAACCGGCGCGCAGCGCCGGCGCGGCAACGAGGGCGTGTTCTCTTTGGTGACTTTCTCTTGCACGAGCAAGAGAAAGTCACGCGCCGGCCAGGATGGCCGGCAAGACCTACAGGGATGTGGATCGGTTTTCGCGTCGGCGCCTCAAAGACCGAAGGACTAAGAACACCAAGACAAACGTCGAACCACGCTTGCCCTCACCCTGCCCTCTCCCGCTTGCGGAAGAGGGGAAAGCACACGCAGCCCCAGCGAAAACGGGGAAATTAAGAAAAATCGCGACAACGACCCTTTAACGTCCGAGCCCCCGCGGCGTCATGACCCGCACGCCGCCCCATGCGATAATCCGCCAACAAGGCGGCGCGGCACGGAAGTCCGCACAACGCCGCTACCCGGGGTCGCAGGAGCAAGACATGAGCTTAACCGTCCGCGACGTGCGCCCGCACGAGCTGGATGCGATTCTCGCACTCAACAACGCGGCCGGATCGACGATCCTTCCGCTCGACGGCGCAGGCATCGCGCGGCTCGCCGACCACGCTTCGTATCTGCGCGTGGCCGAAGCAGACGGCCAGCTCGCCGGATTCCTTCTCGCATTGCGCGAAGGCACGCGTTACGAAAGTCCGAACTACCGCTGGTTCGGCGAGCATTATCCTGAGTTCGTCTACATCGACCGCATCGTCATCGCGCGGCCGTTCCGGCGGCTCGGTCTCGGCCGCGTCTTCTATGCGGACGTGACGAGCTACGCCGAAGTGCGCGTGCCGGTGCTGACCTGCGAGGTCTTCCTCGAGCCGCGCGACGACGTCTCGGTGCTGTTCCACGGCACCTACGGCTTCCAGGAAGTCGGACAGCAGACGATGCCCGGCATCGAGCGCCGCGTCGCGTTGCTCGCGAAGGATCTCTGCAGCTATCCGTTCGTGCGCGACACGTATCTCGGCGCCGGCGGCCTGCCCGACGTGCCGTGGCTCGCCGAGCGCGAGCGCGCACGCGAGCCGGCCGCAAGACGAGCCGCCGGAGGCGCCTGAGACGAATGGCCGCCTCGCCCGGCGTCATCCTCGAACCCGTCGCCGACATCAAGTTCGGTCAGGTCGGCATCGCCAACCTTCGCCTGAAGCGTTTCGATCCCGAAGAGCTCCAGCGCGAGCTCGTCGAGAAGGTGAAGAACGCGCCGAACCTGTTCCAGCACGCGCCGGTCGTCGTCGATCTCTCGCATCTCGCCGAACTGCCCGACCTCGAAGCGGTACGCGATCTCTTCGCGCGCATCAAGGAAGCCGGCATGGCGCCGGTCGGGCTTTCGTACGGCACGACCGAGAACGAGCAGCTCGCGCGCGCGCTCGACGTTCCGTTGTTCGCGAAGTTCCGCGCCGCGTTCGAGCGCGACGGCAGGAGCGAGCCCGTCGTCGAAGCGCCGAAGCCGCGCGAGCGCAGGCCCGAGCCGGAGCCCGCGCCACAAATCGCGGCGCAATCCGAAGCCGCGGCCGTGATCGGTCTCGTGCACGACAAGCCGGTGCGTTCGGGCCAGCAGGTCTACGCGCGCGGCCGCGATCTCGTTCTCACGAAGCTCGTCGCGAACGGCGCCGAGGTTATCGCCGACGGCTCCATCCACGTTTACGGCGCGTTGCGCGGCCGCGCGCTCGCCGGAGCGCAGGGCGATGCGTCGGCGCGCATCTATTGCCACGAGTTCCACGCGGAACTCGTCTCGATCGCCGGCCAGTATCGCGTGTTCGAAACCATGCCGAGCGAGCTGCGCGGACAGCGCGTGCAGGCATGGCTCGACGGCGACAAGCTGATGGTGCAGAAACTATAGGGTGGGCCTCGGCCCACCGGACGTTCGATGGTGGGCCAAGGCCCACCGGACATTTCGATGGTGGGCCAAGGCCCACCCTATGAACGGAGAAGCGGGATGGAAAACGAGCATGGCGATCCGACGCGCATCGACGCACCTGCTCTTTCGACGCCGGATTCTTCGTCACCGAGTCCCGGGAGAACTTCATTGACTGAAATCATCGTCGTCACATCCGGCAAGGGCGGCGTCGGCAAGACCACGACGAGCGCCTCGCTCGCGGTCGGGCTGGCCAGGCGCGGCAAGAAAGTCGCGGTGATCGACTTCGACGTCGGCCTGCGCAACCTCGATCTGATCATGGGTTGCGA
>DASZWL010000055.1:0-2208 GCA_035546695.1 Rhodanobacteraceae bacterium
TCACAAGAAGCGCAAGAACATCCGCAGCGAGCGCCGGCACGCGGCCGAAGCCGGCGCCTCGTGCGAGATCCGCCACGGCGACGAGCTCGACGATGCCGAGTGGCGCGCGCTGCACGGTTTTTATCTCTCGACGTTCGACGACAAGGGCAATTTCCCGGCGCTGACGCTCGATTTCTTCCGCCACCTCGGCCGCGCGATGCCGCGCCGCGTGATTGCGGTTCTCTGCCGGCGCAACGCACGCCTCGTCGCCGGCGCGTTGCTGCTGCGCAGCTCGACGACGCTGTACGGGCGTTACTGGGGCTCGACCGGGCACGTCGAAGGCCTTCACTTCGAAGCGTGCTATTACCAGGGCATCGAATACTGTCTGCGCGAAGGATTGTCGCGTTTCGAGCCCGGCGCGCAGGGTGAGCACAAGCTCGCGCGCGGATTCCTGCCGACGGCGACGCATTCGTTCCACTGGATCGCCGACCGGCGCTTTCGCGAGGCGATCGCGGATGCTCTCGCTCGCGAGCGGCGCGCGCTGCTCGAGTATGGCGAGGATCTGGCGGAGCATTCGCCGTATGTGCGGCACGAGGATACTAGACATCCGATCTTGAACATCGAGCGGAAACCATCCCCACCCAATCCTCCCCTTGAAGGGGAGGGCTGAAGAAATGCGTGTGATGACCCGGATTCCGTTTCTCGACGCGGAGAGGCCGGATGCGTTTCCGCCGGTGGAGACAGCGCTTCGCGATCCGGACGGCTTGCTCGCTGGCGGCGGCGATCTCTCGCCCGAACGGCTTCTCGCCGCGTACCGGCGCGGCATCTTTCCGTGGTATTCGCGCGGCCAGCCGATCCTCTGGTGGTCGCCGGATCCGCGTACGGTGTTCGAAACCGATCGCATGCACGTGCCGCGGCGGCTCGCGCGCTGGCTGCGCTCGTGCGAATGGACGATCCGCGCGGATACGTCGTTCGAGACCGTCGTCCGCGCGTGCGCGGCGCCGCGCGCGCGTCAGCGCGGCACATGGATCGACTCGGCGATGCGCGAAGCCTACGTGCGGCTGCACGAGCTCGGCCATGCGCACTCGATCGAGGCATGGGACGCAAACACGCTCGCCGGCGGCATCTACGGCGTCGCGATCGGCCGCATGTTCTTCGGCGAATCGATGTTCAGCGCGGCGGACAACGGCTCGAAGGTCGCGCTGCTCGCGCTCGCGAGGATGCTTCGCGGCTGGGGCTATCCGCTGCTCGATGCGCAGGTCGCCTCGCCGCACCTCTTCACGCTCGGCGCGATCGAGATCGCGCGCGGCGACTTCTGCGCCCGTGTCGAAGAGCTGACCCGCCGCGTCGGCATCGAAGGCGACTGGCGCGCCGCCTTTCCGTCGATCGCGCCGTCCGATCTCGCGGGCTGAGGACCGCCGCGCTTCCCGCATCCGGCCGATCGTGGCAGAATCGCGCGCCTTTCCGGGCCGACGGCCCCGAAGCCAAGGAAACCAGTGTCCAAAGACGATGTCATCGAAATGGAAGGGACGATCCTCGAGACCCTTCCGAACACGATGTTCCGCGTGAAGCTCGAGAACGGCCACGTGGTCACCGCGCACATCTCGGGCCGCATGCGCAAGAACTACATCCGCATCCTGACCGGCGACAAGGTCAAGGTCGAGATGACGCCTTACGATCTCACGAAAGGTCGCATCACGTACCGCATGAAATAGGGTGGGCTTCAGCCCACCGTTGTCGCGTTTTCTGGTGGGCTGAAGCCCACCCTATGCAGCATCCTTCGCCATCGCTTCGAGCGCAGCGCGCGTCAGGAACGCCGAGCGCGACTCGCCATGGCGCTCGGCATATTCGTCGATCGTATTGAGTACCAAACAGGCAGCGCCAAGAAAAAAAGCCGGGGCATTGCGGCCCCGGCTTCACAGGTATCGTGTTGAAGCGGCGAGCTACTCGACAACCGCCGGCAGCTTCTCCCCCGCCTCGCACTCGACCGCGAGTTTGTCGTCCTTGACGACGAGCGTCACCTTGCCGCCTTCGGCGAGCTTGCCGAACAGCAACTCGTCCGCGAGCGCGCGCTTGACGTTCTCCTGAATCACGCGTGCCATCGGCCGCGCGCCCATCTGCGGGTCGAAACCGTGCTCGGCGAGCCAGCGGCGCGCGTCGGCGTCGACGGTCAGCGAGACGTGCTTCTCCTGCAGCTGCATCTCGAGCTCGATCAGGAACTTGTCGACG
>DASZWL010000056.1:0-1630 GCA_035546695.1 Rhodanobacteraceae bacterium
GATCCTTGAAGCGCACGTCCGGTTGCAACAGCTTGTGCGTGCCGATCATGACGTCGATCTGTCCATCGGCGAGCTTCTTCAGCGCTTCGTCTGTCTCTTTCTTCGACTTGAAGCGAGAGAGCACGTCGACGCGGATCGGCCAGTCGGCGAAGCGGTCGCGGAAGTTCGTGTAGTGCTGTTGCGCGAGCAGCGTCGTCGGCACGAGCACGGCGACTTGCTTGCCGGCCGTCGCGGCGACGAACGCGGCGCGGAGGGCGACTTCGGTCTTGCCGAAGCCGACGTCGCCGCAGACGACGCGGTCCATCGGCTTCTTCGACGCGAGATCGGCAATGACGGCGGCGATCGCCTGTTCCTGGTCCGGCGTTTCCTCGAACGGGAACGACGCGGCGAACTGCTCGGCCATCGGCATGTCGACCGCGAGCGCGATGCCTTGACGCGCTTCGCGCTGCGCGTAGATCGCGAGCAGTTCGGCCGCGACGTCGCGGACTTTCTGCGCAGCTTTCTTCTTCGCACGCTCCCATGCATCGCCGCCGAGCGAGTGCAGCGGCGCAAGCTCGGGCGCTGCGCCGGTGTAGCGGCCCACGAGATGCAGTTGCGAGACGGGAACGTAGAGCTTGTCGCCTTTCGCGTATTCGATCGCGAGGAATTCGCCGCCTTGGCCGCCAACGTCGAGCTTCAGCAATCCCTGATAACGGCCGACGCCGTGATCGACGTGCACGATCGGCGCGCCGATCGCGAGCTCGCCGAGATCGCGGATGATCGCTTCGGGATCGCGCGCGGCGCGCTTGCGGCGTCGCGTCTGCTGCGCGCGCTCGCCGAGCAGCTCGCGTTCGGTGAGGACCGTGATCGCGGGTTCGGTCAGTGCGAAGCCGGTTTCGAGCGAGGCGACGGTGATCGCGAAGCGGTCGGCGAGTGCGTCGCGTTCCAAATTTCCGTCGTTCCCGCGAAAGCGGGAACCTAGCGCTTCCGCTCCAGCCGCCGAAGACGCTGGGTCCCCGCTTTCGCGGGGACGACGGGATAAAAACTCCGCGAAGGAGCCGACAACCGTCGGCTGCACATGCGCCACCGCCAGCAGTTCAATCAACGCCTCGCGCCTTCCCGCCGAATCGGCCGTGATCAGCACACGACCCGGATATGCCGCTAGAAACCGCTTCAGCTCGTCCGCTGGCGCTTCGTTCTTGCGATTGATTGGCAGCGACGGCGCCGGTTGCGTGCCGAGATCGATCGCGTACTCGTTCGAGCCTTTCGGCACGACATCGACGCGCAACTCCGCATTCAGCCGCTCGCGCAACTGCTGCGGCGGAAGATACAGTTCCGCAACCGGAAGGATCGGCCGCTCGACGTCGTGCGAGCGCTGATCGTATCTCTCGCTCGCCTGCATCCAGAAATGCTCGGCCGCGTCGAGCACGCCTTCGCCGAGCACGAACAAGGCGCCATCGGCGAGATAGTCGAACAGCGTGTCGGTCTTCTGGAAGAACAGCGGCAGGTAATACTCGATGCCGGCCGGCGTCACGCCTTCGCGGATGTCCTGATACAGAGGGCAGTGTCGCGGATCGATCGGAAAGCGCTCGCGCAGCGTGTTGCGAAATGCCTTCGTCGATTCCTCGGTCAGCGGGAATTCGCGCGCGGG
>DASZWL010000057.1:0-3595 GCA_035546695.1 Rhodanobacteraceae bacterium
GGCCCGCGTGGTTCACCCTTACAAGAGCGCCCTCATCCGCCTTCGGCACGTTCAGTCGCGTCATCCATGGCGCTTACCCTCGGGGCGGGCTCCGCCGTGCAAAACGGCAGTCCTGCCGTTTTGTCTCCCGCAAGCGAGAGAAGGGAAGGAAAGGAAACTACCGCATGCAAACCGCCTCGACGTTGTTCCCGTCCGGATCTATTAGAAACGCCGCGTAATACGTCGGCGAATAATCTTCGCGCAACCCCGGCGCGCCGTTGTCCTTGCCGCCGGCCTTTCGTCCCGCTTCGTGGAAGCGATCCACGGCAGCGCGATCTTTCGCCTGGAACGCAACATGCGTTCCGGCATTGCGCTTCCCGCCCTCGTAAAGCCAGAGCGCCGGCGCGCCTTTCGGGCCGAATCCGGTGCCGTCGCGCACGAATCCGAGTGGAGCGAGCGCGGCTTCGTAGAAGCGCGTGCTCGCGTCGATATCCGTCACCTTCAATCCGATATGGTCGTACATGGAGACCTCTTTGGCTGGGAGGTCAGATTACGGCGCCGCGTGCGAGCTGGTCTTGGAGAATCTTGCGATCACCGCGCGCGGCGCGGCGGAATGCGCGCGGCGAAATGCCGGCGGCGCGGCGGAACGTGCGCACGAAGTTCGAGAGATCGCCGAAGCCGACGTCGAACGCGATCTCGCCGATCGGACGCGTCGCGTCGGCGAGCAGCCTCGCCGCGCGGCGAAGGCGTGAGCGGATCAGGTATTGATGCGGCGTCACGCCGAGCGATGCCGAGAAGACGCGCAGAAAATGGAATGCGCTGAGGCCCGAGTCGCGCGCCGCGTCTTCGAGATCGATCGGCTCGTGCGCGTTCGCCTCGATGCGGAGCGCGGCTTCGACGGCGCGCCGCCGATCGCGCGGCCTCGCGATCGCATGCGTGCGCGCGCGTCCCGCGACGATCTCGGCGAAACGGCTCGCGAACAGGAGTCCCGCCTCGTCGAGGCCGACGTCGCTGCGTCCGTCGGCCGCGGCCTGCGCGAGCTCGCCGAGCACGATCAGCTCGGCCAGTGGCGGCACGCAGCCGGTGCGCCAGAGCTTCGCGCGTGCTCGCGCGGAACGTTCGCCGAACGCGTCGATCGTTTCGGCCGGGAAGCGGAACGAAAGACATTCGTCGCCGCCGGCGTGATGCTCGTGCGTGCAGACGAATTCGTCGCCAGCATGCCCGACGAGCAGGGATCCCGCGACGAGCTCGTGTACGTGTCCGCGATAGCGATATCCGAAGCTGCCGCTCCGTACGTAGGCCAGCGAGAAGCGGCGATGCAATTCGGTATACGGCGCGTCGTGCGGGCCGGCGTCGCAACGGTAATCCGTCGCCGAGATCGGGGCACCGTCCAACAGCGTCGTCGTTTTGGGCATGCGGCGAGTTTACTCCCGCTCAGCGCAGCTTCGAGCGCGCGGTCGGCTGCAGCACTAGCCGCTCCGGCGGTTTCGCGAGCTGACGTTCCAGCCGAGCGTTCAGCGTAGTCCAGCGCGGGGAGCCGTCGAGTCGCGTCGATGCGGCTCGAAGCGCCGCTTCGTCGTCGAAGCGCGCGAACCAGACGAAGACGTGCTCGCCCGTGCGAACGGGAAGACGAGGAAACGTGTTCTCGGCCGATTCGGTCTCGATCTCTGCGATCGGCGCCGCGCCGGCTTCGGTCAATGCGGGCGCGATTTCGTCGTGAAAGAAGCGCCGGAACGCATCGTCGACCGGCGCCGGGAAAGAATAGATCGTCGCGAGCACGCGCGAGGCGGGAAGCTCGCTCGTGCCGACGGCCGCGCGTGATGCGGCGGACCGTGCGAATCCGGTGTCGTCGCCGGGAGGACGCAGCAGCAGCACGTTGTCCGAGTCGATCATCGTCGCGTTGGCTGCATCGCGGTGCGCCTGCCAGACCGGGCCGCCGTAGAACGCCTGCAGCGATCGCGCGCGCGCATCCATGTCCGGAAAGCCGCGGATCCAGACGAAGCGGTCTGGCCGGTCGAGATCGCGGAACGTACCGACGAGCTCGATGCCGACGGCTTCCTGCGTCTCGACGAACTCGCGCTCGAAGATCTCGATCAGCACGTTGCGCCGGCCGGGCTTCAGCGTGTACTGGCGCAGTTCGATCACGGCGCAGCAATGCGTTTCGTCCTTCGTCGCGGGAGTCGCGGCGGACGGCGCGCTAGCCGCGGCGAGCACGGTCAGCAGCATCGGAGAGATCATCGCTCGAACTTCCGTGCATCGTGAATGAAAAGAATCGTCGGCATGTGCGATCTCCAGCGAGGAATGAAGGCGACTCTATGCCGCGCCTGCTGACACCGGCTGTCAGCAGCAGAGGTGGATTTGCGGCCAAACGTCGCGTTCCCGATGGAGCCATTGCGCGGCTAGGCGCGAGGCGCGGGATTCGCTAACGTTGCACCATGATCGACGTGAAGACGTTCACCGGAACCGATGTCGCGCCGCATCTCGACGCGGTCGCGGCGCTGCGCATCGCCGTGTTCCGCGACTGGCCGTATCTCTACACGGGCGATCGCGAGTACGAGAAGCGCTATCTCGCGACCTACGCCGAGTCGCCCGAGAGTCTCTTCGTGCTCGCGTTCGACGGCGAAAAAGTGATCGGCGCATCGACCGGCATTCCGCTGACCGACGAAACCGCCGCGTTCCAGCAGCCGTTCCTCGATCGCGGCATCGCGCTTTCCGACGTGTTCTATTTCGGCGAATCGGTGCTGCTGAAGGAATATCGCGGTCACGGCCTCGGTCATCGCTTCTTCGACGAACGCGAAGGTTACGCGCGCAAGCTCGATCGTTTCGCGATGACCGCGTTCTGCGCCGTCGAGCGCGACCACGACGATCCTCGCCGTCCGGAAGGCTTTCGCGGCAACGACGCGTTCTGGATCAAGCGCGGTTACGAGCGCCAGGACGACATGTTCTGCCAGCTTGAATGGCAGGAGATCGGCCACGATATGCCGAGTTGCCATCGTTTGCGGTTCTGGCTGCGGCCGCTCGGGAAACCTTGAGCGGATCGCATCGCAGAGGATGTAGCGATGTTTCCCCTCTCCCGCTTGCGGGAGAGGGCAGGGTGAGGGCAAGCGTGGTTCGCCTTCTCGAGAGCGCCCTCATCCGCCTTCGGTACCTTCTCCCGCAAGCGGGAGAAGGGAACAGCCAGTTTGCTGGAATCGACAACACGAGATGAAACTCAAGATCGCCACCGCCCAATACTCGATCGGCGAGCCGGCCGACTTCGCCGCGTTCGCCGCGCGCGTCGGCGACCGCGTCGCGCAGGCGGCGCGCGCCGGCGCCGATCTCATCGTGCTTCCCGAATACCTGGCGCTCGAAGCCGCTGCCAGTCTTCCCGCAGACGTTCGCCGCGATTTCGCGCGCTCACTGGCGGCCTTGCAGCCGCATCACGACGACTACCTCGCGCTCGCGCGCGAGCTTGCGCGCCGGCATGCGATCTATTTCGTCGCGGGAACATTCCTCGTCGACATCGGCGCAGGCCGCTATCGCAATCGCGCGTATTTCGTTTCGCCCGACGGAAAGATCGCTTTCCAGGACAAGCTGACGCTGACCGGCTTCGAACGTTCGGCCGGAATCATCGAGC
>DASZWL010000058.1:0-4881 GCA_035546695.1 Rhodanobacteraceae bacterium
CAATCGACGAGCAGCACGCCGTCGACGCCGGCGTCGCGCGCTTCGGTCGCGAAGCGTTGCATGCCGTGGATCTCGATCGGGTTGAGATAGCCCATGAGCACGACCGGCGTGTCGGCGTCGCGCGCGCGAAATTCCCTGACCCATCCGAGGATCTTCGAAAGGCCGACGCCGCGCGCGAGCGCGCGTTCGTTCGCGTGCTGGATCACGGGGCCGTCGGCCATCGGATCGGAGAACGGAACGCCGAGCTCGACGAGGTCGGCGCCGGCTTCGACGAGCGCGTGCATGATCGCGACGGTGGCGTTGGGCGAGGGATCGCCCGCGGTGATGAAAGGGATGAGGCCTGTGCGGCTCTTCGCACGCAACGACGCCAAACGCCGATCGATTCGCGTCATACGCACACTCCCGTCGTCCTCGCGAAAGCGGGGACCCAGTGCCTCTGCTCCGTCAGCGCTGAAAAAAAGGCACTGGGTCCCCGCCTTCGCGGGGACGACGACGTACTTGCAAGTAGCATCACAATGCAATCCCTTCGCGCGCCGCGATCGTGTGCACGTCCTTGTCGCCGCGTCCCGAGAGGTTCACGAGAATCATCTTGTCGCTCGACATCCCGCGCGCAAGCTGCATCGCCTGCGCGACCGCATGACTCGATTCGAGCGCCGCGAGTATTCCTTCGGTCCGCGCAAGCTCGTGGAACGCCGCAAGCGCTTCGTCGTCGGTCACGCCAACGTATCGCGCGCGGCCCGAATCCTTGAGGAACGCGTGCTCGGGACCGACGCCGGGATAGTCGAGTCCTGCCGAGACCGAATGCGTCTGCGTGATCTGGCCGTCGTCGTTGCACAACACATACGTTCGATTGCCGTGCAGCACGCCGGGCCTTCCGGCCGCGAGCGATGCCGCATGCTTGCCGCTCGCGATGCCCTCGCCCGCCGCTTCGGCGCCGAAGATCGCGACGTCGCGATCGTTGAGGAACGCATGGAAGAGACCGATCGCATTCGATCCGCCGCCGACGCAGGCGACGAGCGCGTCGGGCAGACGTCCGAACTGCTCCTGCATCTGCACACGCGCCTCGCGGCCGATCACGCTGTTGAAATCGCGCACCATGACCGGATAAGGATGCGGACCCGCGACCGTGCCGATGATGTAGAACGTGTCGGTGACGTTCGTGACCCAGTCGCGCAGCGCTTCGTTCAGCGCATCCTTCAATGTCTTCGAGCCTGATGTCACCGGAACGACTTCGGCGCCGAGCAGCTTCATGCGATAGACGTTGATCTTCTGCCGCTCGATGTCGACTGCGCCCATGTAGACGACGCACTCGAGGCCGAATCTCGCGCACACCGTCGCGGTCGCGACGCCGTGTTGTCCCGCGCCGGTCTCGGCGATGATGCGGCGCTTGCCCATGTGTCGCGCGACGAGCGCCTGCCCGACCGTGTTGTTGATTTTGTGCGCGCCGGTGTGGTTCAAATCCTCGCGCTTCAGAAGGATCTGCGCGCCGCCGATCTTTTTCGAGAGGCGCTCGGCGTGATAGATCGGCGACGGACGGCCGACGTAGTGTTTGAGATCGCGATCGAGCTCCGCGATGAATTTCGGATCCTTGCGCAGCGAGAAATACGCGGTGCGCAATTCTTCGAGTGGAGCCATCAGCGTCTCGGCGACGAAACTGCCGCCGTAGTCGCCGAAACGGCCGCGGGAATCGGGATACGCGAAGTAGTCGTCGATCGTCATCACTCAGGCCGTTCCGTCCAGGCGTGCCGCGTCGGCGCGCCGCACGGCCGCGACGAACGCGCGCATCTTCGCGGCGTCCTTGATGCCGGGCGCGGATTCGATGCCGCTCGAGACGTCGACGCCGTATGGCCGCGCGGCCGCAAGCGCGGCGGCGACGTTGCTCGCATCGAGCCCGCCTGCGAGCACGAGCGCGCGGCCGTTCGCGGGCGGAACCTTCGACCAGTCGAATGTTTCTCCGGTGCCTCCGCGCGCGCCGCGCGCATGGCTGTCGAGCAGAAGTCCGGACGCACCGGGGTACGCCGCGATGTGCTGCGCGGCGTCGACGACTGAAGCCATCGGCACGGCCTTGATGTACGGGCGCGAGAAGCTCGACGCGAAGCCGTCGCTCTCACCGCCGTGGAATTGCAGGAGGTCGGGCTCGACGACGGAGACGACCTCTTCGATCCAGCCGGGTTCGTCGTCCTTGAAGAGCGCAACCGCTGTCACGAACGGCGGCAGCTCGGCGCGGATCGCGCGCGCCTGCGCGATGCCGACGTAGCGCTGGCTCTCGCGCGTGAACACGAGGCCGACGGCGTCGATGCCGAGCGAAGCCGCGCGGCGCGCGTCTTGGGCGCGCGTGATGCCGCAGAACTTGATGCGCGTCCTCAAAGCACGACCTCGGGCGGAAGATTCCAGACGGCAGGATAGCGCGGACCGAGGAACGTCAGTCCCTGCGGCGGCGCCGTCGGTCCGGCTTTCGAGCGGTCGCGTCCGGCCAGAAGTTCGGCAAGCCATTCGGGACGCTGCTCGCCCCGCCCGATCGGCAGGAGCGATCCGACGATGTTCCTGACCATGTGGTGCAGGAACGCGTTCGCCTCGATCTCGATCACGATTTCCTCTCCGCTTCGTGCGATGGCGATCTCGCTGACGCGCCGCGACGGCGAGCGCGCCTGGCAAGCGACCGTGCGAAACGCGCTGAAATCGTGCTCGCCGATCAATGCGGCCGAAGCCGTCTGCATCGCTTCAAGATCGAGCGGAACGCGCTCCCACGCGACATAGCGCGCGTCGAGCGCGGCTCGGACCGGCCGGTTGAGGATGCGATAGCGATAGCGCCGCGCACGCGCTGCATAGCGCGCGTGGAAATCGTCGTCGATGACGCGCGCCCAGCGCACGGCGATGGACGGCGGCAGATTCGAGTTCGTGCCGAGCGTCCAGCCGCTCTCGCTGCGCAATGCATCGCTGTCGAAGTGCACGACCTGACAGCGCGCATGCACGCCGGCGTCGGTGCGTCCCGCGCAGACGACCTCGACCGGATGCGCGGCAACCGACGAAATCGCGCGCTCGACGGCTTCCTGCACGCTCGGCCCATGCGCGAGGCGCTGCCAGCCGAAGAAGCCCGTGCCGTCGTATTCGATGCCGAGGGCGATGCGCACTCGCGTTGGGTCCTCTGGTTTTGTTTCGCGATGGTAGCTCGTCGGGTGGTTCTCATCATTCCGGCGAATGCCGGGATGTTGCTTTCTCGGGAGAGGGAAAAACAGAATCTCGCCTGCAGCAATGCAAGTGCGAAAAAAAAACGGCCGGCATGAAAGCCGGCCGCCATCGGAATATCCAAAAAACAGAACGTCAGAACGTATAGCGCAACGTCACCAGAATCGACCACCGCGATTGCGCATTCGCGTCCTCGCGGACGAACCCCGACGGATTGTAGTTGCCGTTACGCGTCGGCAGCGAGTAGATGTACTGGCCGGTCGCGGGATCGACGCCGCGGAAGTTCGCGAGCGGGCGCGAGAAGCCGCCGGCCGTCGCGAACGGGATGTCGTTGATCTGGCCCCAGTCCTTGTTGAGCAGGTTGCCGAAGTTCAGGATGTCGAAGCGGATCTCGCCCTTGTTGCCGGCGAAGAATCCCGGGACTTCCTGCCGGAAGCTCAGGTTGATCTGGTTGATCCACGGTGAGGTCGCGCCGTTCTGGCCGGCGGCGCCGCCCTGATGGTCGTGCAGATAGCCGTTGTTGCGGATGAACGCATAGAACTGGTCGATGACCGTCTGCGGCGTATCCGGCGTGAACTGCACCTGGCCCGGATTCGGGATGAAGAAGAGATCGTTGTTCGTGACGCCGTCGCCGTTCGCATCGTTGCCGAACACGTAGCTGTACGGCTGGCCCGAATGGCCGTCGTAGAACGCCGACACGCTCGTCGCGTAGTCGCCGAAGAAATGGTGCTGCCACGTCAGCGCGCCGAGCAGCCGGCCCTTGATGTCGTAGTTCGAGCGATATGCGATGTCGTCGTTCGGGTTGAACGCGGCGCGCGAGCTCCAGTTCGAGAACGCCTGGCTCGACGCGCCGGGATTCACTTCGGTCGAGCGGCCGACGGTGACGGCCGCGCTGCCGGAGAAGCCCTCGTCGCGGAACGGCGTCTGCAACTGCAGCGTCAGGAAATTCGCCTCGCCCTCGCCGGTGTTCGTCAGGAACGTCGACTGCCCGCCGAACGCCGGATTCGAGCCGTAGCGCTGCAGCGTCGTGTAGCCCTGCGGCTGGTTCGGATTCGATCCGGTCCAGAGGCCGGGATCGGTGCTGCCCCAGTAGCTCATGCGGCCGTCCGGCAGCGTGCCGTTGCCGGGACCGAGATTGATCGCCTGATAGCGGATGCCGTTGATCGTGTCGAGATGCGCATACTCGGCCGTCGCGATGAGACCCCACCACGGCAGCTCGTAGTCGTAGCCGAGCGACATCTTGAGCACGGTCGGGAGCTCGAAATTGTTGTCGACCGTGTCGACCGTCTGCTGCGCGTTCGGCGCCGTGTTCGGCGGCTCTTGCGTGTACGGATCCGGATTGAAGCAGCAGCCCGTGCCCGTCGAGAACGTTTGCACGAGCAGGCCGTTGTTCGAGTAGGGGTTCGACAGCCACACGCCCGGCGTCACGCCTTCGCTGACGCCGATGCCGCCGCGCAGCTGGCTCTTGCGCTCGGTGTCGAACGTGTAGTTGAACGACATGCGCGGCTCGATGATGCCGTTGCCGTCGATGGTGCCCTGGTTCGAGTAGCCGAACGCCTGCGCGAACGCCGCGTTGTAGGCCGGCCGGTCATGCGTCGCGGGAATGTCGAAGCGCACGCCGTATTGCAGCGAGAGCTGCGAGGTCGCCTGCCAGGTGTCCTGCACGAAGAGGCCCCACTGGTCGAGGCGCCAGTT
>DASZWL010000059.1:0-3104 GCA_035546695.1 Rhodanobacteraceae bacterium
GCCTCGATCAGGAAATCGAGGAACGGCTCGCGGACGATGTCCTTGCTCGTGACCTTGATGACGAGATCGCCGCGCGATCCCTTGACGACCGAGAACTCGAGCGGCACCGAGAGCCGCGAGCGGCTGAGGCCGACCCGATCGAAATCCTCCGCGGCCGCGAGTTGCACGAGGAGACCTTCGGCCTCTCCCTGCGTACCCTGGATGACCGGGATATCGGCATCGAGCGGCTGGTTGAGCTTGGAGTTGACGTGAATCGTGCCGAGCCCCAGCGCGAAGGCGTTCGTCCCGCCCAACGCAAGCGCGATCGCGAGCGGCAACTGCAGCGGTCGTTTCATCTGGCTAGCCCCCCAACTAAGGCATCGGTGCCACCGCAGGACCTTTCCGGCGGCCGGCGCAACGGAATGAATGATCTCGAAACGGGCTTATAACACAATCGTAACTATGTATTACAGATACGATTTCGCAAGAAACGGAAATCGATCTCGATTTACGGCTGGAGACCCCGAAGCGCCTGGACCGCCCTTCCGCGGCCGCAGCCGGGCCGGACCTTACAGCGTCCGGGCCAGGATTTCCGCGATCTGCACCGCGTTGAGCGCGGCGCCCTTGCGGATGTTGTCCGAGACGACCCAGAGATCGAGCCCGCGCGGGTGCGAGATGTCTTCGCGGATGCGGCCGACGAAGACCGGATCGTTGCCCGCCGCGTGCGTGACCGGCGTCGGATAGCCGCCCGCCTTGCGCTCGTCGACGACGACGACGCCGGGCGCGTCTTCGAGCAACGCGCGCACGTCTTCGGCCGTGATCTTCGCTTTCGTCTCGATGTGCACGGCTTCGGAATGTCCGTAAAAGACCGGCACGCGCACCGAGGTCGGATTCACCTGGATCGAATCGTCCTCGAGGATCTTCCGGGTCTCCCAGACGATCTTCATCTCCTCCATCGTGTAGCCGTTCTCGAGGAAATCGCCGCCGTGCGGGATCACGTTGAACGCGATCTGCACGGGATAGACGGCGGGCTCGACGTCCTGGAAGTTCAATAGCGACGCGGTTTCCCTGCCGAGCGCTTCGAGCGCGCGATGGCCGGTGCCCGACACCGACTGATACGTCGCGACGTTGATGCGTTCGATGCCGACCGCGCGATGGATCGGCGCGAGCGCGACGAGCAACTGCATCGTCGAGCAGTTCGGATTCGCGATGATGCCGCGGTTCCTGTATTGCTCGATCGCGTGCGGATTCACTTCGGCGATCACGAGCGGCACATCAGGTTCGTAACGAAACTCCGAGGTGTTGTCGATGACGATCGCGCCCGCGTCTGCCGCGCGCGGCACGTGCATGCGCGATACCGATCCGCCGGCCGAGAAGAACGCGATGTCGATGCCGTCGAAATCGTAGTCGGCGAGATCTCTCACCGTGATCGAGCGGTTGCCGAACTCGACCTTGCTGCCGGCCGAGCGCTCGCTCGCGAGCGGGACGAGCTCGCCGACCGGAAACTCGCGTTCCTTCAGGATCGAGAGCAGCGTTTCGCCGACGGCGCCGGTGGCGCCGGCGATGGCGATGTTGAAGGTCTTGTCGGTCATGGGTTCTCGAAAGTTCGTCTTGAAATTTCGTCGTTCCCGCGAAGGCGGGAACCTAGCGCCTCTGCTCCAGCCGCCGAAGGCGCTAGCTCCCCGCTTTCGCGGGGACGACGAGCTATTTTTTCCTTGCCTCGCCGGGAATGCGCGGCCGCACTTCGCCGACATCGCCACACTGCGCGCGATGGCGAAGCGCATGATCGATCAGCACCAGCGCAACCATCGCCTCCGCGATCGGCGTCGCGCGGATGCCGACGCAGGGATCGTGACGGCCTTTCGTGACGACTTCGGCCGGCTCGCCCGCTCGGTTCACCGTGCGTCCCGGAATCAGGATGCTCGACGTCGGCTTCAGCGCGATCGACGCGACGATCGGCTGCCCGCTCGAGATGCCGCCGAGGATGCCGCCGGCGTTGTTCGAGAGGAAACCGTCGGGCGTCATCTCGTCGCGGTGCTCGCTGCCTTTCTGCGCGACTGACGCGAAACCTGCGCCGATCTCGACGCCTTTCACCGCGTTGATCGACATCAGCGCCGCGGCGAGATCGCCGTCGAGCTTGCCGTAGATCGGCTCGCCCCACCCGGGCGGCACGCCCTCGGCGACGACCGTCACACGCGCGCCGACCGAATCGCCGGATTTGCGCAGCGCCGTGATGTACGCCTCGAGCTCGGAGACCATTGCGGCATCAGGCCAGAAGAATGGATTCGTCTCGACCGCGTTCCAGTCGAACGCGCGTGGCACGACATCGCCGATCTGCGCGAGATGTCCGCGTACGTCCACACCATATTTTTCGGCGAGCCATTTCTTCGCGACGACGGCGGCCGCGACACGCATCGTCGTTTCGCGCGCCGACGCGCGCCCGCTGCCGCGATGATCGCGGATGCCGTACTTCACGAGATACGTGTAGTCGGCGTGCCCCGGACGAAACACGTCGACGAGATCGTCGTAATCCTTCGAGCGCGCGTCGGTGTTGCGGATCACGAGCGCGATCGGCGTTCCAGTCGTCTTTCCTTCGAACACGCCGGAAAGGATCTCGACGTCGTCGGCCTCGCGGCGCTGCGAGGTATAGCGGCTTCTGCCGGTCGCTCGTCGGTCGAGATCGCGACGGAAATCCTCGATCGCAATCGCGAGGCCCGGCGGACAGCCGTCGATGACGCAGCCGATCGCGGGGCCGTGGCTTTCGCCGAAGGTCGTGACGGTGAAGAGTTTTCCGAAGGAGTTGCTGGACACGGTGTCACGCTCAAAGCTGCTCATCGTCATTCCGGCGAAGGCCGGAATCCAGCTTCTCGCCTCGATGCAAAGCTGGGTCCCGGCCTTCGACGGGACGACGGCGACTTTATCTTGCGCGGCCTTTTGCCGCCTCGCGAATCGCCTCCGCGTGCTCCACGAGATCGTCGCGATCGAGCACGAAAACACCCATCTGCCCGACCTCGAACTCGATCCAGTTGAACGGCACTTCCGGCAGGAGCTTCGCGAGCGCCTTCTCGCTCTCGCCGACCTCGACGATCAGTACGCCGTCCTCGGTCAGGTGATCCGCGGCTTGC
>DASZWL010000060.1:0-1683 GCA_035546695.1 Rhodanobacteraceae bacterium
CGCCGAGATCGATCAAACCTGCCAGCGGAATCAGGAGTTTCATGCCGCCGACGATCGCGGCGGCGGATGCGGGTTCGGTTTCGTCCGCGCCGAGCCAGCGCTGCGACTCCGCGCGCGCGAGGAACGCGATCGCCCGCGCGACTTTCGCGGTCCGCGCGCGATCGCCCGCGTCTCCGCCCGCATAGAGCAGCGGAATCGCGCGGCTCGGCGCGATGTTCATCTCGCTGCGGATGCGGCGCACTTCGGTCAGCACGGCCCTCAGCCATTCGATCTCGGCTGCCGCGGTATCGTCGCTCGCGAAGTCGGCGGCGCGTGGGTAGGCCTCCGTCGAGACGCTCTTTTGCGAGAAGTCTGTCAGTGATGCCGGTCCGTTCTTTGCGGTCGCAGAGGACCGCTTGAGTTGCGGCATGACTTCGTGCCAGATCTCTTCCGTGACGAACGGAATGATCGGATGCAGCGCGCGGAGCAGCGCTTCGAGGACGACGAGCAGCGTGTGTCGCGTCGACTCGGCCGCTGCTTCGTCGTCCCCGTTCAAAGCCGGCTTCGAAAGCTCGACGAACCAGTCGCAGAACTCGTTCCACGTGAACTCGTAGAGCGCTTGCGCGACGAGATCGAAGCGGTAAGTCGCGAAATGCGCCTCGACGGCGGCGAGCGTCTGCGAGAGGCGCGTCAGGATCCATTTCTCGGCATCGGTTACGCGTGCACGCGCCGATCCCGAATCCCGAATCCCGAATCCCGGCTCCTCGCAATTCATCAACACGAACCGCGCCGCGTTCCAGAGCTTGTTGCAGAAATTCCTGTAGCCGTCCGCGCGCTTGAGGTCGAAATTGATCGTGCGTCCGTACGTCGCGAGCGCCGCGAACGTGAAGCGCAGCGCGTCCGCACCGACCGGAGCGATACCGTTCGGATATTCCTTGCGGATGCGCTTCTCGACCTTCTCGCGCACCTGCGGGATCAGGAGCGACGCCGTCGATTTCTTCACGAGCGTTTCGAGATCGATGCCGTCGATGAGATCGATCGGGTCGATCGTGTTGCCCTTCGACTTCGACATCTTCTGGCCGTCGGCGTCGCGCACGATCGCGTTGATGTAGACCTCGCGGAACGGCACGCGCTTCGTGAAGTACAAGGTCGCCATGACCATGCGCGCGACCCAGAAGAAGATGATGTCGAAGCCGGTGACGAGCACGCTCGATGGCAGGAAGACGTTGAAATCGTTCCATTCCGCCTCGCGCTCGGGCGTTTCGCCGGGCCAGCCGAGCGTCGAGAACGGCCAGAGCGCTGACGAGAACCACGTGTCGAGCACGTCCTCGTCCTGACGCAATGCGCCGACGGGTTTCTTATCCGAATGCGCGAGCGCGTCGGCTTCGTCCTCGCCGACGAAGAGGTTGCCGGCCTCGTCGTACCACGCCGGAATGCGATGGCCCCACCAGAGCTGGCGGCTGACGCACCAGTCCTGGATGTTCTCGAGCCACTGGTTGTACGTCGTCGTCCAGTTTTCGGGAACGAACTTCACGTCGCCGTTGCGCACTGCATCGAGTGCGGGCTCGGTGATCGCTTTCTTTCCGCCGGGACCGGGCTTGCCGTCGACGCGCATGTCGCTCGTGAGATCGAGGAACCACTGGTCGGTCAGCATCGGCTCGATGACGGCGTCGGTGCGCTGGCTGACCGGAACTTGCAGCTTGT
>DASZWL010000061.1:0-2186 GCA_035546695.1 Rhodanobacteraceae bacterium
GACCCCGTCAAGCGCACCGGCACCGAGATGATGCGGCCGGTGCGCTTGACGGGGTCGCCTTCCTTGATCTCCGTGAAGTCGCCGAGCAGCACCGCGCCGACGCCGTCCTCTTCGAGGTTCAGCGCGATGCCGAACACGCCGTGCGGGAACTCCAGCATCTCGCCGGCCCTGGCGTTGTCGACGCCGTGCACGCGCGCGATGCCGTCGCCGAGCGAGATGATGCTGCCGACCTCGGCCACGTCGACATCGACGGCAAAGCTGCCGATCTGGTCGCGGATGATCTTTGAAATCTCGTCTGCCTTAATGTCCATTGTTCACTCCGGGGCGCTACTCTTGCAGTCGCTCCCGCATCTTTTCCAGTTGCCGCATGACGCTGCCGTCGTAGATCGTGCTGCCGATGCGTGTGACCACACCGCCGATGATCGCGGGATCGACGTTCGCCGACAGCGTGACCGTGCGTCCCGACGCGCGCGCGAGGCTCGTCTCGATCGCCTTCACGTGCTCCTGCGACAACGGGGTCGTCGTCGTGATTTCGGCGCGCACGATGTGGCGATAGTCGAGCAGACGTTCGCGATACGACGCGAGCAGATCGGGCAGCAGCACCAGGCGATCGCGTTCGGCGAGCAGCCCCAGGAGCTTCGCCACCATCGGCAGCAACTGACCGCGCGAGGTCAGGGCGTCCATCGCGGCGCGTTTGCGCGGGACCGGCACGACGGGGTTGAGCAGCGCCTGCGAGAGCGGCTTGTGCTGCGCAAGAAGCTCGACGATCGACCCGAGCTCGCGCTCGACGCGATCGAGATCGGCCTTCTCTTTGATCGCGACGTCCAGCAGGGCGCGGGCGTAGCGGGTTGCGGCGGTTCTATTGGTCATCTTGAGAGCTTGCGCCGAATTTCACAAGCTAACTGTCAATCTTATTACGGACGCTTACGAACCTCAACATCTAATAAACGGCGCGCCCGGCTAATTTCGCGCGGTCAGCTGCTCATAGAGCCGGATGAGCTCGTCTTCAGACCCGAAATCGATTTCGATGCGGCCTCGAGGCCCGCTGCGTACGATCCGGACGCGGGTGCCCAGCACCAGACGCAGCCGATCTTCGGCCGCCCGGGTGTGGACATCGACCGGCTTTGGGACGGGCTCAGCTGCCGGGGAACCCTGCTCGCCGAGCTTCTTGACCAGCGACTCGGTCTCGCGCACCGAGAGACTTCGGGCGATGACGTCGCGCGCGGCCGCGCGCTGATCCGCTTCGTTCGGCAGGGTGAGCAGCGCGCGGGCATGTCCCGTCGAGAGGCGTCCCGACGCGAGCTCGGCCCGCACTTCCTCGGGCAAGCGCAGCAACCGGATCATGTTCGCGACGGTCGCGCGATCCTTGCCGACGGCGGAGGCGATCGCCTCCTGCGTCAGATGAAATTCATCCGCGAGGCGGCGGTAGGCGATGGCTTCCTCGATCGGATTCAAGTTTTCGCGCTGGATGTTCTCGACGAGCGCCATCTCGAGCAGCGACTTGTCGTCGCCGGTTGCGACCTCGCGGACGACGACCGGGACGCGAAGCAGTCCGGCCATCTTCGCGGCACGCCAGCGGCGCTCGCCGGCGATGATCTGGAAGCGATCGCCCGTCCTGTGGACCACGATCGGCTGGATGATCCCGTTGGCGACGATCGAGCGGGAGAGATCTTCAAGGGCGGCTGCGTCCATGGCGCCGCGCGGCTGCAGCGCATTCGGCGAAAGCCGATCGATGTCGATTTCCACCGGGGCGATGCGCGGCTCCGGCGCGTCGGGGATGAGGGCGCTCAGGCCCTTGCCGAGAGCGGGACGTTTCTCCATGCGTTCTCCAGGCGTCATGCCGCCGGCGCGGCCGAACGGGCGAGCACTTCGCGCGCGAGCGCGAGGTACGCTTCTGCGCCGCGCGACTTCACGTCGTACAGAATCACGGGCATGCCATGACTCGGCGCTTCGCCGAGCCGTACGTTGCGCGGAATGACGGTCTGATACACCTTCTCTTTGAAGAACTGCCGGACGTCATTCGCGACCTGCTGTCCAAGATTCGTCCGCTCGTCGAACATCGTCAGCAGCACGCCTTCGATGTCGAGCGACGGGTTCAGGCCCGCGCGCACGCGCTTCATCGTTCCGACGAGATCCGCGAGGCCCTCGAGCGCGAAGTACTCGCAGTGGAGCGGGATGAGCACGGC
>DASZWL010000062.1:0-2537 GCA_035546695.1 Rhodanobacteraceae bacterium
CCGCATTCGGGGCATTCGCGCAGGCCCGATTTCGACAGCGCGACGACGATCCAGCCGATCGGCCCGAGCGCGGCGCCCCAGATGAGGCCGGCGAGCCAGCGGCCCTTGATCCAGCCGATCAGCGCGCCGATCGCGGCGCACGCGATCGTGAGGCCGAGCATCCATTCCCACAGCGTCGGATCGAGCAGGCTGCTCATGCATTGATGCAGCAGCGCCTGCACGGCGTCGGGATCGGTCTGGTCGATGCGGCCGAGCTCGGCCAGCGTGCATTCGAGCGCCATCGGAGCGACTCAGCCTGCGCGCGCGATCGCCGCTTCGATGCGATGAAGCGCCTCGTCGCGGCCGGCGAGGAACGTAGTGTGATCGATCGATGGCGAGACCTGCGTTCCGGTCAGCGCGACGCGAAGCGGCTGAGCGACCTTGCCCATGCCCTCGCCGATCGATTGTGCCGCGGCTTCGATCGCGGCGTGCACGTTCTCGACGGTCCATTCGGACAGCGCCGTGAGCTGTGCATGCACGGCTTCGAGCGCGGCACGCGCAGTCGGCGCCTTGAGATGCTTCGCCACCGCCGCATCGTCGTAATGCTCGATCGGCGCGTACCAGACGCGCGCCTTCTCGGCCATCTCCTTCAGCGTCTTCGCGCGGTCGCGGAGCGCGACGATGACGTCGACCGGATCGGGACCCTTCGCAGGATCGATGCCGGCGGCGCGCAGATGCCATTCGAAATGCGGCGCGATCTCGAGCGGATCGTCGCTCTTCAAGTATTGCTGGTTCAGCCATTCGAGCTTCGTGACGTCGAAGCGCGAAGCGGATTTGTTGACGTCGGCGATGTCGAACAGCTGGATCATCTCCTCGCGCGAGAAGATCTCCTGATCGCCGTGCGACCAGCCGAGCCGCACGAGGTAGTTCAGGAGAGCGTGCGGCAGGAACCCGTCGTCGCGGTACTGCATGACGCCGACCGCGCCGTGACGCTTCGAGAGCTTCTGCCCATCCGGCCCGAGGATCATCGGCAGATGCGCGAACTCGGGCACGCTCGCGCCGAGCGCGTGATAGATGTTGATCTGCCGTGGCGTATTGTTGACGTGATCATCGCCGCGGATGACCTCGCCGATCTTCATGTCGATGTCGTCGACGACGACCGCGAAGTTGTAGGTCGGAAAGCCGTCCGAGCGGATCAGCACGAGATCGTCGAGCTCCTCGTTGCTCCACTCGACGCGACCCTTGACCTTGTCGTCGAAGACGACGCTGCCCGACAGCGGATTCCTGAAGCGAAGGACGCGGTTCGGATCCTCGCGGAACGGCTCGTTTCGATCGCGGTAATGACCGTTGTAGCGCGGTTTCTCGCCCTTCGCCATCGCGGCGTTGCGCATCGCCTCGATCTCTTCCTTCGTCTCGTAGGCGTAGTACGCCTTGCCGGCCTTGAAGAGATCTTCGGCGACCTGGCGATAGCGATCCATGCGCAGCGTCTGGTAATACGGACCCTCGTCGGCATCGAGGCCGAGCCAGTGCATGCCGTCGAGGATCGCCTGCACGGCCGCCTCGGTCGAGCGCTCGCGATCGGTGTCCTCGATGCGCAGGATGAACTCGCCGCCGCGATGACGCGCTTCGAGCCAGCAGTAAAGCGCGGTGCGCGCACCGCCGATGTGGAGATAGCCGGTCGGGCTCGGGGCGAAACGGGTGCGGATCGTCATCGAATCTTCAAAAGAGCGGGTGTCGGCAGCGATCCATAAGTCTAGCCGATCCGGAGCGCCGCGCTCCGGACCGTCATCCGTCTGAGGCACAATGCCACGTTGTCACAGCCCGTCTTTCCGGATCGTTTCATGCGATATCGCAACGCCTCCGCCGCTTTCGTCGGTTTTGCCGCGATTGCAAGCGCGCTCGTCATCACCGCCTGTGGACCGACGCGCCCCGCGACGACGGAATCCACGCACGCGAGCGCGATCGCCGACGGCGCGCGCGCCGAGCTCGCGATCCTCGAATCGACCGACATCCATTCGAACATCCTGGGTTACGACTACTACCGGCTCGCCGAGGATCCCGCGATCGGTTTCGAGCGCATGGCGACGCTCGTCAAGGAAGCGCGCCGGGAATTTCCGAACACGATGCTGTTCGACGCCGGCGACACGATCCAGGGCACGGCGCTCGCGGATTATCAGGCGCTCGTGAAGCCGGTCGGCTGCGACGAGGAGCTCGCGATGTACCGCGCGATGGACGCGCTCGGCTACGACGGCGGAACGATCGGCAATCACGAGTTCAATTACGGCTTGCCGTTTCTCTCTCAGGTGACCGACGTTCCGATGAATGTCGAGGGTGTCCCGAATCGCCGCTGCAAAGGACCTTCATATCCGATCGCGCTCGCCAATGTGTTCTCCAAGCGCGACGACAAGCCGATCTATGCGCCGTGGGGATGGACCAACAAGACGATCAGGATCCGCACCGCCGACGATCGCGAAACGGAGACGACGATCCGCGTCGGCTTCATCGGCTTCACGCCGCCGAACATCATGCAGTGGGACCAGCGCAACCTCGAAGGCAAG
>DASZWL010000063.1:0-14377 GCA_035546695.1 Rhodanobacteraceae bacterium
CCCGCGATCGCGATCGCCGACGTCTCGATCGTCGACGTCGAACATGGTCGTCTCGCCGATCCGGCGACGGTGCTCGTCGTCGACGGCAGGATCAAAGCGATAGGCGCGCCGGAAAAAATCGCGATCCCCGATGGAGCCGAGCGCATCGACGGCCACGGCCGCTTCCTGATGCCGGGGCTCGTCGACATGCACGTTCATCTGTTCGCCATTCCCTCGCACCGCCCGCCCGCCACGTGGTCATTTCCGCTCTACGTCGCGAATGGCGTGACGTCGGTGCGCGAGATGGCGGCTGCACCGGAGTCGATCGCGCTCGTGAACCAATGGCGCACCGACCGCGCGAGTGGCGAGCTGATCGCACCGCGCGTCGCGGCCGCCGGCGTCATCACGGCCGGACCGTCGCCCGAGGAAGCCGTCCGGCAGGTCGACGCCGCTGCGGATGCCGGCGCAGACTTCATCAAGGTGTTCTCCGAGATCGCCGAGCCGAGCTGGCGCGCTGCACTCGATGAAGCGCGGCGGCGCGCGTTGCCGCTCATGGGCCACGTTCCGGCCGGCGTCTCGGCGGTCGCGGCGGCAAAGGCCGGTCAGCGCAGCGAGGAACACCTGATGCAGGTCTTCGAGGACTGCTCGACCGCAGGCGCGGCGGCCATCGCGGATCGCCACGGCCTTGCCGGCGCCGCGCTCGTCGCGCGCCGCGACGCGGACGAGCCGCGCGTGCTCGGTGCATACGACGAGAAGACGTGCGAAACCGCCGCGAAGGCTCTGGCAGCGACCGGAACCGTCGAAGTTCCGACACTCGTGCTCGACGAGATAGAGTCTCGACCGGACTACATGGCGTTTCCGGAAGATCCGCGCTGGCGCTACTTGCGCGAGGACGAGCGCGCGCGCTGGCTGCGCGCGACGAAAGCGCTTCCGGCCGATCACCAGGTCGCCGCAGCGCGGCGCCGCGCGGTCGCACGCAAGATCGTCGCTGTCCTGCATCGCGCTCGCGTACCGATCTTTGCCGGCACCGACTCGCCGATGCCGAACGTCTATCCCGGCTACGCGCTCCACGACGAGCTCGAGCAGCTCGTCGCGTCGGGGCTGTCGCCGGCGGATGCGCTGCGCTCGGCGACGATCGCTCCGGCGAGATTCCTTCCCGCGCTGCGCGATAGCGGCGTCGTTGCGGTCGGAAAGCGAGCCGATCTCGTGCTGCTCGAGGCCGATCCGCTCGCCGACATCGGCAATACGCGGCGCATCGATGCCGTCGTGCTCGACGGGCGCCTGCTGCGCCGCGCGGATCTCGATGCTTTGCTCGCCGATGCGGCGCGACGGAACGCGCCGAAATCGAACGATCAGACAGCATCGTCGGCAAAGATCGATCGTCCCATCGAGCCGCATGCGAACGGTCATTGACGAACGAGGTTCGCGATCATTGAATGTCGAGAGCTCGACGCGCATTCCGCGCGCGTCGCCAGCTATTGAACGAAGCGATCCCGCATGGTCTGATCGCTTGCGCCCGCTTTTGACGGGTTGATTCCGGAGGATTGCATGGTCGCGTCTCCCGTCCCGCAACCGGTCGTCGCCGGCCTGACGCGCGCGGCGATCTTCCTCGTCGTCACGCTGAAACCCGGCGTCGAACACGAGAAGGCGGTGCGCTCGCTCTGCGCCGACATGGCCTCGCTTCTGCGCGCGATCGGATTTCGCGATCTCGAAGGATCACTGAGCTGCGTCATGGGATTCGGCTCGGACGCGTGGGATCGGTTGTTCGGCCAGCCGCGTCCTACAGCGCTGCATCCGTTCCGCGAGATCAAGGGAACCCATCATGCGGTCGCGACGCCGGGTGATCTCCTTTTCCACATCCGCGCAATGAGCCCCGATCTCTGCTTCGAGCTCGCCACGCAGATCATGTGCCGCATCGGCGACGCGGCCGCCACCGTCGACGAAGTGCACGGCTTCAAGTACTACGACCAGCGCGACCTGCTCGGCTTCGTCGACGGGACGGAAGATCCCTCGAATCAACGCGCGATCGACGCAGCCGTCATCGGCGACGAGGACAGCGCGTTCGCGGGCGGCAGTTACGTGGTCGTGCAGAAGTACCTGCACGACCTCGCCGCATGGAACGCGCTGCCGGTCGAGCAGCAGGAACGCATCATCGGACGCCGGAAGCTCTCCGACATCGAGATTCCCGACGACGCCAAGGCGCCGTACGCGCACAACGTGCTGACCACGATCGAGGAGAACGGCGAGCAACTCGAGATCGTGCGCGACAACATGCCGTTCGGCGAAGTCGGCAAGGGCGAGTTCGGCACGTACTTCATCGGCTACGCGCGCTCGCCGGATCGGATCGAGAAGATGCTCGTCAACATGTTCGTCGGGCAGCCGCCGGGCAATTACGATCGCCTGCTCGATTTCAGCAAGGCCGTATCCGGGTCGCTGTTCTTCGTGCCGGCCGCGTCGTTTCTAGAACGCGCGGCCTAGCCGCGTTCATCGCACACGTTTTCGTCATCCCGGCGACGGCCGGGATCCAGCTTTCCTCGGGCCGCCGCAAAAACGTCCGAAAAAGCGGGATGCGGTCTTTGCCGCTTCGGCGAATTGAGAGCACCTGCTACAATTTCACGATCCAGCGCCGACCGGCGCAATTTTTTTCCCTGGAGCTCCCATGTCCGCCCCGATGCTGAAGGCGCTCGGCCTCACCGATATCCAGTCCGGCACGTATCTCGGCAACGGCGAATGGTCTAAGACGACCGACGCCGGCACGATCGAAGCGCTGAATCCGAGCACGAACGAAGTCATCGCGAAGGTGTACGCATCGAGTGCCGGCGACTACGAAACGATCGTGAAGCGCGCCGAGGCCGCGTTCGCGATCTGGCGCACGACACCGGCACCGCGCCGCGGCGAAGCCGTTCGCCTTTGCGGCGAAGCGCTGCGGAGAAACAAGGACGCGCTCGGCTCGCTCGTCGCGCTCGAGATGGGCAAGATCAAACCCGAGGGCGACGGCGAAGTGCAGGAGATGATCGACATCGCCGATTTCGCGCTCGGCCAGAGCCGCATGCTGTACGGTCTTTCGATGCATTCCGAGCGGCCGGGCCATCGCATGTACGAGCAATGGCATCCGATCGGGCTCGTCGGGATCATCTCGGCGTTCAACTTCCCGGTCGCCGTGTGGGCGTGGAACGCGTTCATCGCTGCGGTCTGCGGCGACATCTCGATCTGGAAGCCTTCGCCGAAAGTGCCGCTCTCGGCCGTCGCGACGATGCGGATCTGCAACGACGCGCTGAAAGCCGGCGGCTTCCCCGATCTCTTCTTCCTGTTCAACGATGCGGGCACCGAGCTCGCGCAGAAGTTCGTCGACGACAAGCGCATTCCGCTGATCAGCTTCACCGGTTCGACGAAGGTCGGCCGCAGCGTCGGCGAGCGCGTCGCGCGCCGCATGGGACGCTCGCTGCTCGAGCTCGGCGGCAACAACGCGATCATCGTCGACGAAAGCGCCGACCTGAAGCTCGCCATTCCCGCGATCGTGTTCGGCGCGGTCGGCACGGCCGGCCAGCGCTGCACGACGACGCGCCGCCTCTTCGTGCATGAAAAGATTTTCGACGACGTGCTCGGCAGATTGCAGAGCGCGTACAAGCAGGTCGAATCGAAGATCGGCGATCCGACGCTCGCGACGACGCTGATGGGCCCGCTCAACAGCAAGATCGCCGTCGATCAGTACAACGCCGCGATCGACAAGGCGAAGGCGAGCGGCGGCAAGATCGTGACCGGCGGCAAGGCGCTTTCCGATCGCGCGGGCAACTTCGTGCTGCCGACGATCGTGACGGGCCTCAAGAACTCCGACGACGTCGTGCAGACCGAAACGTTCGCGCCGATCCTGTACGTGATGCCGTTCAAGTCGATCGACGATGCGATCGACCAGCAGAACGGCGTGCCGCAGGGATTGTCGTCCGCGATCTTCACGCAGAATCTCAAAGCGGCGGAGCGTTATCTCTCGGCTGCAGGCTCGGACTGCGGCATCGCGAACGTCAACATCGGCACGTCCGGCGCCGAGATCGGCGGAGCGTTCGGCGGCGAAAAGGAAACCGGCGGCGGACGCGAATCGGGATCGGACGCGTGGAAAGCCTACATGCGCCGCCAGACGAATACGATCAACTATTCCGACGCGCTGCCGCTCGCGCAAGGCATCAAGTTCGACCTGTAGCGACAGGTTTCGCAAGCGACACAACGAAAGCTTCCGGCGCGAGCACCGCGAACGCGGCACGCCCGGAGAGCGCGAGCAGATCGCGATCGCCGCTGACGAGCGTATCGGCCTCGCCCGCGAGCGCAAGCTCGAGGAACGGCAGGTCGAAGACGTCGCGGCACGCCGGCACGACCGGCGGCGACGGCGGCATGCGCACCGTTTCCGAGTACGGCAGGTAATCGGCGAGAAGATCCTCGCGTTCACGAGCGTCGAGCCGGAACTTCGGATACGCGAGCACGCGCACGAGCTCGTGCGCTGTCACATGATTGACGAGCGGGATGCACGCTCCTGACTGCCACGCGTCGCGCAACTTCGCGATTGCGCCGCCGAATACGAGCGCCGAGACGACGACGTTCGTGTCGAGCACGACTCTCGGCGCACGCGGCGCCGTCCGCCGACGGATCATGAGTCGCGCTTGGAACGCGCGCGCTTCTTTGGCGGGCGCGCCGAATATTCCGCCTGCGGCTCGGCGACGCGTCTCGCCTCGGCGCCGCGCGCCCACGCGACCGCATCGCGCACGTCGCTCTCGTCGATCGCAAGCTCGGCGAGTTTC
Source organism: Rhodanobacteraceae bacterium (assembly GCA_035546695.1). Taxonomy (GTDB): domain Bacteria; phylum Pseudomonadota; class Gammaproteobacteria; order Xanthomonadales; family Rhodanobacteraceae; genus Dokdonella_A. The sequence continues at coordinate 4,767 of DASZWL010000063.1, forward strand.
GCGCGCACGGCGTCCGCGCGCTGGATGCGCACGGGCGTCAACACGATCTGGCCGCCGCGCGCCTCGACGTCGAAGTACTCGACGGCGCCGAATGCATCGACGATGGCTTTCGGCAGCGTCAGCTGGTTCTTGGAGGTCATCTTGGCGAGCACGGAATATCCTTTCAACAAGGATTCCTTACTGTATCGCCGCGAGTCGTCATGAGCAAGGGTCTTACCCGACAACGAACTGATAGGAAAACCTCCGCGACTCCGTATTGATGAATTGAAACGCGCTTCGAAAGCGCATCGACGGAGCCACCGCCATGTCCCGCCTCTTCTTTTTCATCCTTACCGCGATGCCCATGCTGGCGACCCTGCCGGCCATCGCGGGCGACGCTTCGGAATCCGGCCCCGTCGCGCGAGGCCGCTACCTCGTGATGGTCAGCGGCTGCAATGACTGCCACACGCCAGGCTTCGCGCTTTCGGGCGGCCAGGTGCCCGAATCCGAATGGCTGACGGGCGACCGCCTCGGCTGGCAAGGCCCATGGGGCACCACCTATCCGCCGAACCTGCGTCTTCGCATCAACGACATGGATCTTCCGACATGGAAGGCGTACGCCAAGAACCTGAGGACGCGTCCGCCGATGCCATACTGGGCCGTCAATTCGATGACCGACGCCGATCTCGAAGCGCTCTGGACCTACGTCCATTCGCTTGGCCGCGCCGGCGAGCCCGCGCCCGCGGCGCTGCCGCCTGGCGTCGCGACGAAGGGGCCGGTCGTTTCGTTTCCGTCGCCGCCGCCGGAAGCCGTTGCGAAGAAGTAGCACGCGCGTTTTTCATCCACGCGAGGAAACAAACACTTTTCGCCCTCTCCTGCTTGCGGGAGAGGGAACAGCGCAGCGGTGCGATCGGCTATGCTTTCGCATCACTCGAATCGTGCAGCGCCATGAACACCGCACCCCGCACCAGCGGCATCGCCATCGCCAGCCTCGTCTTCGGCGTGCTTTCCTGGGTCGCACTTCCCGTGATCGGCGCGATTCTCGCGGTCATCCTCGGGGCGAATGCGCGCAGCGAGATTCGCCGCGCGCCGCCCGGCGCGATCGACGGCGACGGCATGGCGCTCGCCGGTCTGATCCTCGGCTGGGTGCATCTCGCGCTCTTCATCGCGATCATCGGGCTCGTCTTCCTGTTTCTCGGCGGGCTCGCGTTCTTTGCGCATGTCGGGCACTAGCTGCCGACGAATGTACGCGCTGGCACGACCGTTCCTGTTCTGCCTCGACGCCGAGCGCGCGCACGATCTCGCGCTCGCATCGATCGAGACGGCGTATCGCACCGGATTCTCGCCGTCCCTCGCCGCGCGTCCGAAGCCGCTGCCGGTCGACGTGTTCGGTCTTCGCTTCGAAAATCCGGTCGGGCTCGCCGCGGGGCTCGACAAGAACGGCGCGCACGTCGATGCGCTCGCGGCGCTCGGCTTCGGTTTCATAGAGGTCGGCACGACGACGCCGCGGCCGCAACCGGGCAATCCGAAGCCGCGCATGTTCCGGCTGCCGGATTGTGAAGGCGTCATCAACCGGCTCGGTTTCAACAACGAAGGCGTCGACGCGCTCGTGCGCAACGTCGAGCACGCGAAGTTCGCCGGCGTCGTCGGCATCAACATCGGCAGGAACAAGGACACGCCGAACGAGCGCGCGATCGACGATTACCTCTTCTGCCTCGAGCGCGTGTACGCGCGCGCGAGCTACGTCACGATCAACATCTCCTCGCCGAACACGCAGGGATTGCGCGATCTACAGCAGGAAGAAACCTTGAAGCGCTTCATCGGCGCGCTGCGGGAAGCTCAGGAACGGCTCGCGTCGAAGCACGGCGTGCGAAAGCCGATGTTGCTCAAGATCGCGCCCGATCTTTCCGAAGCCGAGCAGGATGCGATCGCCGAGGTCGCGCTAGCGAGCGGCATCGATGGCCTGATCTGCACGAACACGACGATCGATCGCTCGACGGTCGCGGGACGGCGCCATGCCGACGAGACCGGTGGACTTTCCGGAAAGCCGCTGTTCGAGAAATCGACGGCCGTGCTGCGCGGCATGGCGCATCGGCTCCGCGGGCGCGTTCCGCTCGTCGGCGTCGGCGGCATCCTCGCCGGTGACGATGCCGCCGCGAAAATCGACGCCGGCGCTTCGCTCGTGCAGTTCTACACCGGCATCGTCTATCGCGGTCCCGCGCTGATCGGAGAATGCGTCGATGCGATCCGCGCGCGAGCGGCGACGCACACCGCATGATCGTCTCGAAAGCCGAAGGCGCCGGCTACACGATCGTCGAGAACGCGCCGCTCGAAGGTCGCAACACGTTCCGCGTCGCGGCGCGCGCATACCTCTTGATCGACGTGCGCCGTCGCGAAGCGCTTCCGGAGTTGTTCGATTTCGCGGCGCTTAAGACCGAGCCGCTGCTCGTGCTCGGCGAAGGCAGCAACATCCTGCTGACGCGCGACTGGCCCGGCGTCGTGCTGTCGATTGCGACGCGCGGCATCGCGATCGTCGACTCCGACGAGCGCAGCGCGCGCGTTCGCGTCGAGGCCGGCGAGAGCTGGAACGACGTCGTGCACTGGTCGCTTGGCCACGGCTTCGCCGGGCTCGAGAATCTCGTATCGATTCCCGGCACGGCCGGCGCTGCGCCGATGCAGAACATCGGCGCGTACGGCGTCGAGGTGCGCGAATTCATCCACCGCGTGGAAGCCTGGGATCGCGACGAAGCGAAGCTCGTGCATCTCGATAACGCCGGATGCGAATTCGGCTATCGCGATTCGGTGTTCAAGCGTGCGCCGGAACGCTACGTGATCACGGCGATCGAGCTCGATCTTCCGCGCGAGCGCGCGCCGCGCATCGACTACGCCGGCGTGCGCGAGGAGCTCGCCGCACTCGGCGCCGGCGAGCCTCGGCCGAGCGCGGTCGCCGAGGCGATCGCGCGGATCCGCCTGCGCAAGCTGCCCGATCCGAGGACGATCGGGAACGCCGGCAGCTTCTTCAAGAATCCCGTGATCGCAGCCGACGCCGCCGAGGCGTTGCGGCGCGCGCATGCCGACGCGCCCATCTGGCCGGCCGGCGAAGGACGAGCGAAAGTGTCGGCTGCGTGGCTCGTCGAGGCATCCGGATTCCGCGGAGCACGCGAAGGCGACGCCGGCGTATCGAGCCAGCACGCGCTCGTGCTCGTGAATCACGGCCACGCGAGCGGCGCCGAGATCCTCGCACTCGCCGAGCGCGTTCAGGCCGGCGTGCGAGCGAAGTTCGGCATCGAGCTGCAACCCGAACCGCGCATCGTCTGAGCACGGTCAACGGAAGCGGCGCCCGCGCGTTCGTCTCTCTTGCCCGTTTCGAGCGGGCGTTCACAGCGTTCGCCGCGTATTTCCGGATATTTTCTGGCCATCGCGCCGCGCGGGCTGCCGCCGGTCCGGACGCTTTCGTTCATTGGGGGTCGCATGGCCAGCGTCGTCACCGAACCGTCGTTCCTCGCGTCGCGGCGGCGACTTTTCGCCGCGCTTCTCGCCAGCGCGGGCCGCGGCGCGACCGATCCATCGCTCGCGATGCGCAGGCCCGGCCGCACGGGAGCGCGCGATCCCGACATTCCGGTTGCGCCGGCATCGGCGACGATGCCTCCCGATGCGACGCGCTGGCTGACGCGCGGCACGTTCGGCTTCACGATTGCCGACGCCGTCGCCTTCAACGCGCTCGGCGCGGACAATGCGTCGCGCTGGGAAGCATGGATCGCGCAACAGCTTGCGCCGTCCTCGATCGACGACAGCGCCTGCGATGCGCGGATCGCCGGCGCCGGCTTCGTGACGCTCGGCAAGACCGCGAACCAGCTCTGGACCGATCATCACTCGGTCGGCGACAACTACTACGTGCGCATGCTGCCGATTGCCGAATGCGAATGCGCGACGCTGATCCGGCAGACCTGCAGCCAGCGCCAGCTCTTCGAGCTGATGGTCGGCTTCTGGCACGATCATTTCAGCGTGTTCGGCTGGGATTACGACGCGGGGCCGATGTTCGTCGCGATGGATCGCGATGCGATCCGGCCGAACGCACTCGGCAATTTCCGCACGATGCTGCAGGCTGCCGGCGAATCGGCCTCGATGATGTACATGCTCGATCTCTACGCGAGCGAGGCCGGACACCCGAACGAGAACTACGCGCGCGAGCTGATGGAGCTGCACACGCTCGGCGCCGAAAACTACGCGGGCATCGTGCGTAATCCCGACAGCCCCGCGAACCTCGCGCTGCTCGGCACGTTCACCGCATGGGACGGCGAGATCGAGCGCCTCAAGTACGTCGACGACGACGTTTACGAAGCCGCACGCGCGCTGACCGGCTGGACGATCTCGGGCAGCAACTGGCCGTACGATCCGATCGGCTCGGCGCCGCTCGGCACGTTCGCCTACGATGATTCGAAACACGATCAGGCGCCCAAGCACATCCTCGCGCGCTACATGGACGCATATCAGGGCCAGGCCGACGGTACGCTCCTGTTCGACATGCTCGCCCAGCATCCCGGCACCGCGCATTTCCTCGCCGGCAAGATCTGCCGCCGCTTCGTCGACGACAATCCGCCGGCCTCGCTCGTGCAGAGCATCGCGGACAGCCTGCACGCGAACTGGCAAGCGCCGGACCAGATCGCGCAGGCGATACATCTGCTGCTGCAATCCAGCGCGTTCAAAACGAGCTGGGGCACGAAGATGAAGCGGCCCGCGATGGCCGCGGTCGGCGTGCTGCGCGCGCTCGGCGCAAATTTCACGCCGAAGCCCGACAACACGTCGACGTGGACGACGACCGAGGAATTCGTCTCGCGTCTGCAAGCGGCCGGCCATCGCCTGTTCTACTGGCCGGCGCCGAACGGCTATCCGGACGACATGGACGCCTGGTCGAGCACCGGCTCGATGGGCATGACGCTGAAACTGCTGCCGCGACTCGTCGAGATGCATCAGGGCTCGGGTTATGACAACACGCAGCCGTTTCTCGCCGACGTGCAGGGGCAGACGCTCGCGACGTTCGCGGATGAGGCACGCACGTCGGCGAACATCATCGGCTACTGGTGCGATCGCATCCTCGGCTATCGGCCCGAGCCGACGCACACGATCGCCGTCGACTTCCTGCGCCAGAACGCCGGCGCGGACGATCCGCTCGATCTCGTCACCGATGCGACGAACGGAGATGGCCAGCCGCAGCACACCGGCACGTGGAATCTCAACAATCTGTCCAAGCACTACACGATCGCGCGATTGCGCACCGCGATCTCGCTGATCCTGTGCAGCCCCGAATTCCTGCGCCGCTGACGGCTGGTCCGTCGAAAAGGCAAAGTGACATCGCCATGACCCATGTTCACCGCCGCGATTTCCTCAAGAGCTGCTGCGTCGCTGCCGTCGCCGGCGGCGTCGGCAGCCGCGCGAAAGCTTACTTCGCTCCGCCGCCGCTGATTCCCGCCGTCGCGAGCGAGGACACGCTCGTCGTCGTGTTCCTGCGCGGCGCGATGGACGGGCTCAGCCTGCTGCCGCCCGGCGCAGACAGCCCATTCCGCGGCGATTACGAAACCAACCGCACCGGCACGCGCATTCCCGTTTCGGGCAACGGCGCGGCGCTCGCGCTGCCGAACACGACGTGGGCGCTGCATCCGCGCGCGACGGCGCTGCGCGATCTCTATCAGGCGAACCATCTCGCGGTGGTCGTCGCGGCGGGACAGATGCAGCCGAATCCGGTCGTGCGCAGCCATTTCGAAGCGCAGTCGAATCTCGAATTCGGTCTCGGCGGCGGCGCGGGCAGCGGTCTCGGCTGGCTGACGCGCCATCTCGTCAGCGGCGGCCTTCCGGCGACGGTGCCGCTGCCGGCGACGTCGATGGGCAGCATCACGGCGTCGAGCCTGCTCGGCAGCACCGATGCGATCACGATGTCGAGCGGATCGGATTTTCGCCTCGACACGTTCCACTGGTCGTGGCAGGACGACGACGCCGCGCACGGCCTCGTCGGCGCCGTCAGCCGCATGAACGATCTCTGGACCGGTACGACATTTCTCGAGCGAGCCGGCATCGACACGCTCGGCTCGCTCGCGCTGCTCCGCCCGATCGACTTCAATCCGTACGATCCCGCCAATCATCCGAACGGCTATCAGCCGTCCGGCGGCGCGAACTACGCGCTCAATTACAACTCGGGATTCGGCGCGCAGCTCCGTAACGTCGCGCAACTGATCAAGCTCGATCTCGGCCTTCGCGCCGTCACGATCGATCTCGGCAACTGGGATACGCACAACGGCCAGGGCAATCCGACGCAGAGCTACGACTGGTTCGGCAATCAGGTCGAAAGCCTGTCGCAGGGGCTCGCGGCGTTCTACACCGATCTTGCGAGCGATCCCTCGCGCAACTACATGCAGAACGTCAGCGTCATCGTCGTCAGCGAGTTCGGCCGGCGCGTGCTCGAGAACGCCGACAGCGGCACCGACCATGGCTACGGCAACGTCATGCTCGCGCTTGGCGGCGCGGTCAACGGCGGAACGGTTTACGGAACCTTCCCGGGGCTCGACAACCAGAGCCTATATCAGGGCACCGATGTCGCGGTGACGACCGATTATCGCCAGATCGTTTCCGAGGCGCTGATCCGGCGCATGGCGAATCCGAACATCTATTACGTGTTTCCCGGATATTCGGGATATGCGCCGCTCGGGATCTTCCAGGGAACCGATCTGCCGCCGAGCAGTTACGACGCGATCTTTGCGGACGGGTTCGACTGACCCGATTTCGTCGTTCCCGCGAACGCGGGAACCTAGTGCCTTCGTTCATTTCATTCTCAGCGCGAAAAGCCAAGGCGTTGGATCCCGCTTTCGCGGGGACGACGGAAATTGTCACAAGTTCGTCATTCCGGCAAAAGCCGGAATCCATTTTTGCTCCCGAAGAAGATCAAGATGGATTCCGGCTTTCGCCGGAATGACGGACCTCCGGCGCTTCGCTGGAACAGGGCAGCCGTCAGCCGCCGTCGCCATCGCTGCACTGGAAGCCGATCAGATCGGTCGATTCGAGCTGGTGCGCCTGCCCGATGCTGATCGTGCCGCCGCGGCGAAGGCGCACTTCGTCGCGATGCACGAACAGCTCGTCATCGTCGCCGATGCGGATCCAGGTGCCGTTCGTCGAGCGGTCGGAGTAGCTGAAGTAACCGCGCTTCCACTCGATCAGCGCGTGATTGCGCGAGACCCATTCGGTCTCGATGACGAGGCTGTTGCCGGCGTCGCGACCGATCGTGAACGGCTGCGACAGCTCGTCGAGCTCGAACACCTGGCTCTTGAAGCGCAGCGCCAGCGCCGAGCGCTGCGGCTCCTCGGCGGTCATCTGCACGACGCGCTGGACCGTCGTCACGTGCGCGAGATCCTCCTGCCAGAGTACGTCGACGATCTCGATCGGCTTCAGCTTGCCGAGCACGCGCGCGGTGCCGAGCGGGCGCACGCGAAGGCCGGTCGTGTTCGTGACGCCACGCACCGTGCTCGCGGTGGTCACGATCTGGTCGCGCTTGGCGAGCGTCTTGTCGGCCATGCGCGCGGCCGTGTTGACGGCGTCGCCGAAGACGTCGTTCGCATCGATGAGCGCGTCGCCGTGATGCAGGCCGATGCGGATGCCGAGGCTGTCGCGCACGAAATCGGGGTCGGTCTTGACGCGCCGCTGCATGTCCGTCGCGGCGAGAAGGCCGTTCAGCGGACCCGGGAACGTGCACATGATCTCGTCGCCGATCGTCTTGACGACGCGCCCGCCGTGACGCGCGGCGATCTCCGCGAGCGCGACCAGCACGCCGCCGACGATGCGCATCGCGGCTTCGTCGCCTTTCGACTCGAACAGCTTCGTCGAGCCGGAGACGTCGGCGAAGAGGATCGTGAGGGCGCGGCGCTCGGTCATGGAGCGGTCGATGATAGGTGAATCGGCGGAACGGGTGTAGCGCACAGATGCCCGCGCCGGCGCGCCTTTCGCCTCTCCCGCTGGCGGGAGAGGGCCGCGCCATGGGCGCGGTTGAGGGAAATTCGGAGTGAAGCTTTGCCGGAAGTGCTTCGGAAACGTCGAACCCACGTGCCCTCACCCTCCCCTCTCCCGCCAGCGGGAGAGGGGAAAGCTAGGCGAGCTCGGCCGCAGCGTTGACGATGTCCTCTTCGCCCGGCAGCACGAGAAACGCCGCGCCCGCGAGCGGCGTGTAGGTATCCGCGCCTACGACGCGCCGAATCGGCGTCATGCCGAACCCGGCCTCGACGACCGCCGTCACGATGCCCTCGCCGACGCCGGCGCTGTGTCGCCCTTCGTCGACGACGACGATGCGCTTCGCAGTCTTCGCATGCTCCGCGATCAGCTCCTCGTTCAGCGGTACGAGCCAGCGGAGATCGACGACACGTATTTTCCAGCTGTGCTTCTTCCCGATCGCCCGCGCGGCGCGAAGGCTCATCGGCACGCCGTTGCCGTACGTGAATATCACGAGATCGCTCGCGCTCTGGTCGTAGACGCGCGCTTCGCCGAGCACGAGCGCCTGATCCGGCGGCGGATACGACGTCAGCCAGCCGCCGTCGCCGGCTTCGTAAAGATCCTTCGTCATGTAGAGCGCGATCGGCTCGAGGAAGACTGTCACGCGCCCGTCGACCTTCGCGAGCGCCGCGAGCGTGCGCAGCATCATCGCGGCGTCGTCGCCGCGGCTCGCGCAACCGACGACGAGACCCGGAATGTCGCGCAGCGCTGCGATCGAATTGTCGTTGTGGAAGTGCCCGCCGAATCCGCGCTGATAACCGAGCCCTGCGATGCGCACGAGCATCGGATTGCGGTACTGGTCGTTCGAGAAGAACTGGAGCGAAGCCGCCTCGCCGCGAATCTGATCGCAGGCGTTGTGGAAATACGCGAGGTACTGGATCTCGGGAATCGGCAGCATCCCCATGTTCGCGAAACCCTGCGCAAGACCGAGGATGATCGTCTCGTCGAGCAATGTGTTGAAGACGCGCGCGTTCCGGAATGCCTTGTGCAGGCCTTTCGTGACGGTGTAGACGCCGCCCTTCTGCGCGACGTCCTCGCCGAAGAGAAGAGTCTCCGGATATTTGCAGAAGAGATCGTGCAGCGCATGATTGATCTGGATCGCGAGATGGCGTGGCGGCAGCTTCTCCGGCAGCTTCTCGTCGCCGCCGAACACGGCACGGCGCTTGTCGGCAAAATCGGCGCGCTTCGCTTCGGCGTTCACCTTGATCGGCGTGTACGGCGCAAGCGGCGCTATCACATCGGAAAGCTCCGTCAGCTTCGGCCGGCGATCGGCCTCCTCGGCCGCGGCGAAGCACTTCTTGCGGATCGCCTCGTATCTCGCGAGCAGCGAATCCTTCGTCTCGAGACCGGATTCGAGCGCGATCTCGGCCGAGCGCAGCAAGGGGTCGGTCGCCTCGACCGCGACGAGCTCCTCGACGCTGCGCCACTCGATCTCGAAATCGGTGCCGGCGTGGCCCATGATGCGCGTCGTGCGAAGGTGCAGGAACGTCGGCCGCCGCGTCGTTCGGCAATGATGGATCGCGCGCGCGACCGCTTCGTAACCTTCCGCGAGATCGAGACCGTCGGCGTAGAAGTAGTCGAGGCCGTCGCGATGCTCGAACGCA
>DASZWL010000064.1:0-5492 GCA_035546695.1 Rhodanobacteraceae bacterium
CGAGCTGGCAATCGTCGCAGCCGAACACGCGGTTGCCGATCAGCGGGCGCAGCTCGACCGGAATCGCGCCGCGCAGTTCGATCGTGAGATACGAGATGCAGCGCCTCGCGTCGAGCCGGTACGGCGCGACGATCGCCTGCGTCGGACAGATCTCGATGCAGCGCGTGCAGGTGCCGCAGTGTGCGCTTGCCGGCGCATCGATCGGCAACGGCAGATCGGTATAGATCTCGCCGAGGAAGAACCAGGATCCGGCCTCGCGCGAGAGCAGCAGCGTGTGCTTGCCGATCCAGCCGAGCCCCGCATCGCGCGCGAGCGCTTTTTCGAGCACGGGCGCCGAATCGGTGAATACGCGATGTCCGAAAGGCCCGATCGCTTCGACGATGCGATCGGCAAGCTTCTGCAGGCGATGGCGCAAGGTCTTGTGATAGTCGCGTCCGAGCGCGTAACGCGAGACGTACGCGCGGCCGTCGTCTCCGATCGCTTCCCAAGCGGCGTCGATGTCGGCCGGCGCGTAGTCCATGCGCGCCGCGATCACGCGCACGGTGCCGGGTGCGAGATCGGGCGGCCGGCTGCGTTTCGTCCCATGCCGCGCCATGTAGTCCATCTCGCCGTGATATCCGGCCTCGAGCCAGTTGAGGAGATGCGCTTCGTCCGCGGCAAGCTCGACGCCGGCGATGCCGATGCGGCCGAAGCCGAGCTCGCTGCCCCAACGGCGGATGTCGTCGGCGAGGCCGTGGTAGTCGATGGCTGTCATGCAAATCCGATTCAACGCCGCGACGAGCATAGCGCGGACGCTTCCGACGTCATTGTAGGTGCGGCGACAGCCGCGATCTTTTGCGCCGGCGCGAGGATCACGCTGTCGCCGCTCCTGCGGGATTGCGCGGCGTCGGGAGCGTCGCGCTGAGCCGTTTGCTCCATAATCTCGCGATGTTGCCGCCGGATCCGACCACTGCGCTCTACACCGCCGAGCAGACGCGTCGCATCGACCGCGCCGCGATCGAAGGCGCCGGCATCGCCGGCATCGAGCTGATGCGTCGCGCGGCCGATGCCGTGTTCGAGACGCTTCGCCGGCGCTGGCCCGATGCGCGCCGCATCGCCGTGCTCGCGGGACGCGGCAACAACGGCGGCGACGCGTTCCTCGTCGGCCATCTCGCGCTACAGCACGGGCTCGACGTCGACGCGTTCGCGATGAGCGAAGAGATATCCGTCGACGCCGACCGCGCGCGGCGCATCTATCGCGAAGCGGGCGGTCGCATTCTTCCGTTCGCGCGGATGCCCGATCTCGCTGCGTATGACGTCATCGTCGACGGCATTTTCGGCACCGGGCTCGCGCGCGCCGTCGAAGGCGAAATTGCCGCGGTGATTGATTGCGTCAACGCGAGCGGTCGTCCCGTGCTCGCGATCGATGTTCCGTCGGGCCTTTCCGCCGACACTGGCATGCGGCTCGGGACGGCCGTGCGCGCAGATGCGACGGTGAGCCTCGTCGCGTGGAAGCGCGGCCTCTTCACCGGCGATGCGGCCGACTGCGTCGGCGCGCGCGAGCTCGCGCCGCTCGACGTTCCGGATTCCGCGTACGCGGGAATCGCACCCGACGCGACACTGATCGACGGCGCGATCACGCACGCGTTGCCACCGCGCCGTGGCAATGTCAACAAAGCGCATTTTGGACACGTGCTCGCGATCGGCGGCGACGCCGGCATGGGCGGCGCGATCCGGCTTGCGGCCGAAGCTGCGCTCCGTTGCGGCGCCGGCCTCGTCAGCGTCGCGACGCGTGGTGCGCACGTGGCTGCGCTCCTGGCCGGACGTCCCGAATTGATGGCGCGCGATGTCGACGACGTTCGCGTGGTCGACGTTCTCATCGGCCGCGCCAGCGTGCTCGCGATCGGTCCCGGCCTCGGCCGGGAAGAATGGGGCTTCGCTCTCTGGCGCGCCGCGATGGGCGCGAAGAAACCGCTCGTCATCGACGCCGACGCGCTCAACATCCTCGCGGGCGAGCCCTGGCCGATTCCCGACGCCGTGCTGACGCCGCATCCCGGCGAAGCCGCGCGGCTGCTCGGTTGCGAGACGGCTACGATCCAGGCCGATCGCTTCGCCGCGGTCCGCGCGCTGGCGACGCGCTATGCGGCCGTCGCGGTTCTGAAAGGCGCAGGCAGTCTCGTCGCCGCGCCGGACGGCCGCGTCGCCGCTTGTCCGTGGGGCAATGCCGGCATGGCATCAGGCGGCATGGGCGACGTACTCACCGGCGTCATCGCGGCATTGCGCGCGCAAGGATTGTCCGCATGGGATGCCGCCTGCGCGGGCGTCGCGCTGCATGCACGCGCCGGCGACGTCGCGGCCGGCGATGCGCCGCGCGGGCTCGTGGCGAGCGATCTCTTCGCGCCGCTGCGTCAGCTCGCGAACGGAGTCGAGCGTTGATGCGCGAGGTCTGGGACGCTGGCGTCGTCGACGAAGCGCATCTTTGCGCGATCGCAGCGCGCGCGGCCGATGCAGCGCGCGGTGGCGGCGTCATCCATCTCGAAGGCGATCTCGGCGCCGGCAAGACGACGTTCGTCCGTGCGCTGCTCGGCGCGCTTGGCGTCGGCGAGCGCATCAAGAGTCCGACGTACAGCCTGATCGAGTCGTATCGCGTCGGCGATCTCGATGCGCACCATCTCGATCTCTACCGCATCGCTGACGCCGGCGAGCTCGAATGGCTTGGTCTCGGCGATCTCTGGACATCGTCTGCGCTCGTCCTGATCGAGTGGCCCGACCGCGGACGCGGCGCGCTGCCGGTGGCCGATCTCGTCGTGCATCTCGCGCATGCGGGCGAGCAGCGCGAGCTCGTTGCGGAGGCGCGCTCGGAGCGTGGGAAGAAGCTTCTGGCTGCGATGTCGCGTGATCCGTAAGAGGCAGTCTGGGCGGCGGTATTCCGGCACGAAAAGATCGAGGCTGACGTCGCTGCCACGGGCATGACGAAGCCGGCAAACTTCACGTGGCTCTCATGAATGAACGGCAGCCCACGGATTTAAAAGGGAAAAGACTTGAAAAACCAGCCCGGTTTGGGTTTGAATACGAACCCATGTGGGGAGGCCCTCGGCCCATCGGCTTGATCGCGCTCGGCGCAGCGATGCTGCTGGCCGGGTCGGGCGGCGCGCGCGCGGCCGACATCCAGAACCTTCGCATCTGGGCCGGACCCGAATACACGCGCGCGGTGTTCGACGTTTCCGGGCCCGCCGATTACAAGCTGTTCGAGCTCTCCAAGCCTGACCGCATCGTCCTAGACATCCACGGCAGCGCGTTCGCCGACAGCTTCGGCGCGCCCGGCGTCAAGGGCCTGCTCAAGGGCATCCGCGCCGGCCGGCAGGGCAAGGACGACGCGCGCGTCGTCTTCGATCTCGCCGAAGGCGTGCGCCCGAAAAGTTTCCTGCTGCCGCCGGCCGACAAGTTCGGCTATCGGCTCGTGCTCGATCTCTATCCCGCCGCGCAGAAGGCGACGCCGGTCAAGACCGTCGCCGACGCATCGCCGGACAAGCCGCGCGACGTCGTCGTCGCGATCGACGCGGGACACGGCGGCGACGATCCCGGCGCGACCGGATCGAGCGGCACGCACGAGAAGGACGTCACGCTCGCGGTCGCGCGCGCGCTCAAGAAGCAGATCGACAAGACGCCAGGCATGAGCGCCGTGCTGACGCGCGACGGCGATTACTTCATTCCGCTCGAGAAGCGCTACGCGAAGGCGCGCGACGAGAAGGCCGATCTCTTCGTCTCGATCCACGCCGACGCGTTCAAGTCGAGCGACGCGAAAGGCTCGTCGGTCTGGGTGCTCTCGCCGCGCGGCGCGACGAACGAAGCCGCGCGATGGCTCGCCGATCGCGAGAACCGCGCCGACCTCGTCGGCGGCGTCTCGCTCGACGACAAGGACGACACGCTCGCCGCCGTGCTGCTCGATCTCTCGCAGGGCGCGACGATGGGCGCGAGCAACGCGGTCGCCGAGCAGGTGCTGACGTCGCTGCGCAAGCTCGGTCCGACGCATCGCGGTTACGTCGAGCGCGCGAACTTCGTCGTGCTGCGCTCTCCGGACGTGCCGTCGATCCTCGTCGAGACCGCGTTCATCACGAACCCGGCCGAAGAGGCCAAGCTCAAGAATCCCGCGCATCGCGAGAAGCTCGCGTCGGCGATCCTCGACGGCGTCGACGACTATTTCCGCGCATCGCCGCCGCCCGGCACGTGGTTCGCGGCGAACAATGGCGCGCCGTCGAAGAAGCGTGCGCCGCTCGCGTCGCGCTACGTCGTCAACCGCGGCGATACGCTGAGCGCGATCGCGCAGCATCACGGCCTCTCGATCGCGCAGCTGCGCGAAGCGAACGACCTCGACGAGGATCGCGTGCGGCCGGGCGAAGTGCTGCAGATTCCGTCGGGATGAGATTTTCCCTTCTCCCGCTTGGGGGAGAAGGTGTCGAAGGCGGATGAGGGCCACGCGCGAACGCCCTCACCCGCGCCTCCGGCGCGGCCTCTCCCGCGAGCGGGAGAGGCGACAGCGCGCTTTCGCGGAGATGACGCGCATACGGGAATGACGACGCGCTTTGCGCGCTGTCAGCTATCATGCGGCTCCGCACCACGCTCCGCCCATGCCGCGCATCCGTCCGCTGTCCGCCGAACTCGTCAATCAGATCGCCGCCGGCGAGGTCATCGAGCGGCCGGCGTCGGTCGTCAAGGAGCTCGTCGAGAACAGCCTCGATGCCGGCGCGACGCGTGTCGAGATCGACATCGAAGCCGGCGGCGCGCGATTGATCCGCGTGCGCGACGACGGCTCGGGCATCGAGCCCGACGATCTTCCGCTCGCGGTCGCGGCGCACGCGACGAGCAAGATCGCCTCGTTCGAGGATCTGGAGCGCGTCGGTACGCTCGGCTTCCGCGGCGAGGCGCTGCCGTCGATCGCGTCGGTGTCGCGCCTCGCGCTGACGTCGCGGCGCTCCGACGACGACAATGCGTGGCGCATCGAGGTCGACGGCGGCAAGCCGCGCGCGCCGGTTCCGGCGCAGCATTCGCGCGGCACGGAAGTCGGCGTGCGCGATCTCTTCTACAACGGTCCCGCGCGACGCAAGTTCCTGCGTGCCGAGCGTACCGAATACGGCCACATCGACGAGCTCGTCAAGACGCTCGCGCTTGCGCATCCTTCGATCGAATTCCGGCTCGCGCACAACGGCAAGCCGACACGCGTGATGAAGCCCGTGCGCGACGACGATGCGCGCATGCGTCGCGTCGCCGACGTCTTCGGCGAAGAGTTCGTCGCGCAGAGCCTCGCGATCGAGCACGCCGCGGCCGGGCTGCGTCTTCGGGGAGGGGTGGGGCTTCCGACGGCGTCGCGCGCGCAGGCCGATCGCCAGTACTTCCATGTCAACGGCCGTGTCGTGCGCGACCGGCTCGTCGCGCACGCCGCGCGGCAGGCCTACGCCGACGTGCTTTTCCATGGACGACATCCGGCGTTCATCCTGTTCCTCGAGATCGATCCC
>DASZWL010000065.1:0-2636 GCA_035546695.1 Rhodanobacteraceae bacterium
CATGCCCGGCGAATACCAGACGACCGGCGCCGTGCTCGGCGCGATGCGCAGCATCGTCGTCTACGATCGGCCGGACGACTACGTGCAGACCCTGAAGCCGCGCATCGAGGCGCAGACCGACGCGGCGGTGCAGGCGGCGGCTGTCGAGATCGTCAAGCCCGACGTCCTGACGTGGGTCATCGTCGGCGATCTCAAGAAGATCGAGAAGCCGGTGCGTGCTTTGAATCTCGGTGAGGTCAAGGTGCTCGACGCCGAGGGCAAGGTCGTGCGCTGAGGCTTTTGCTGTTCCCTCTCCCGCTTGCGAGAGAGGGTTGGATGAGGGCAATCGGAGTGAGCGCTGAACCAACTTGCCCTCACGCCGACCCTCTCCCGCAAGCGGGAGAGGGAGAATTGCAGTGCCCGAACAAGCGGGCGGCGTCGCTTCAGCATTCGCCCATTACGATTCCGCAGACATCCCACGCGGAGCTTCACATGAAATTCCGATTCGCCCTCGCCGCCATCGCCGCTTCGCTCGCCGCCTGCAGCTGGGGCATCAAGCTCGATTCCGGCGGCGAGAACGTGCGCGTCGCGTGGGATGGCAACACGAACGGCTGCCGCGATTCGGGCAAGGTCACCGTGTCGGTGCTGGATCGGGTCGGCCCGGTCGATCGCAGCAGCACGAAAGTCAGCGACGAGCTCGAAGTCATGGCGCGCAACGAAGCCGCGGGCATGGGCGCCGACACGATCAAGCCGCTCGGCCCGCCCGAGAACGGCCAGCAAAGCTGGGGCGCGTACGCGTGCGGTTCGATCGTGCGCGTGCCGGTGCGCCGCGCCGGCGATGCGTCACCGGCGCCGCAGCACGAAGGCGAAGTCGAGACGTATCCGGTCAAGGATCATTGATCGTCTCCCCTGCAAGAAATGCATCAGCGTTGGAGCGCTGCGTGATCCCGCAATGACGTCGCAGGTCTGAACGGGAAAGGACGCTCCGGCCGCATGTGCTGCGAATGTCCGCGCTGGCGCGGCAGCACGCTGCTCGAGCGCGGTCGCACGATGTCGTCGAACGGGACCGTCTGTGCATCAGCGTCGAAGCGGCAGGGCCCGTCGACATCCGCATCCGCTTCGAGCGATTCGCATTGCGCCTGCAGATCGTCGACGCCCGGCTGCGGCGCGCCGTCCTTCCATGCGCGCAGCGCTTCCCATCCGGCGAGCCCTTCGGCGTCGGTGAATCCGCAGTGCGTCGGCTCGTCCTCGTCGACGATCGCGATCGTGCGCTGATCGGCGGGC
Source organism: Rhodanobacteraceae bacterium (assembly GCA_035546695.1). Lineage (GTDB taxonomy): Bacteria > Pseudomonadota > Gammaproteobacteria > Xanthomonadales > Rhodanobacteraceae > Dokdonella_A. Next base: position 1,264 of record DASZWL010000065.1, read on the forward strand.
ACCGCGGCGCGCACGAAATCCTCGTTGCCGGGAACGACGAGCTGATCGCGGCTCGTGTGCATCGAAAGGATCTTCGCCGCGCCGATCGCGCCGCGGAAATCGGAAACCGCGTGCAGCTCGGCCGAAGCGCGCGGATCGGCGACGATGCGCAGGATGCCGGCGTCGATCGCGGAATCGCTGCCGTAGTCGACGCCGGCCGTCGTGAACGGATTGCGCGCATCGAGCTTGTCGCGCGCGCGCACGAGATCGCTCATGACGTACGTCGAATAGGCGATGTTCGTCACGAAGAAACTCTCGTCGGTGATGTGCGCAAACGCCATCAGCTCGTCGAGCCTGCGTTGCATCGCGTCGTTGCGCAGCACCGGCGGCAGATTGACGCCGGTGCACTGTTCGAGCGGAATCAGCACCGGCGTCAGCGCGGCGTAGTCGAAAAGATCGCCGAGCCCGTCCGGGATGTCGCGAAGATTCATCGCCCACGGCAGCGGCGCATCGCCTTCTGGAAATTCGCCGGCGCCGGCCGCGCCGCAGACGACGTCGAACGCAAGCCGGAGATCGATCGCCGCATCCCAGATCCGCGCGCCGGCCGCGGCGGGACAAAGCGCATACGCGCCGTGGACCGGCGGTAAACCCGACGACTCGGCGAGCTTCAGCGCGACGAGGCCGCCCATCGAGCCGCCGAATGGAATGACCTCGCCCGGCGCGCCGGCGATCGCGTCGAACTTCGCGACGAGGTCGCGGTTGTCGTCGATCGCCGTGAAGAGTGCCCATCCGCGCTGACGATAGCTCGTCGCGGCGACTGCATAGCCTTCGTCGAGCATGACGCTGCGCAGCGGCCCGAGCCCTGGTGAGTTCGCCGGCGTCGTGAAATCGAGGCCGTGCTGATACAGGACGAGCGCATCGCCCGCGCGCCAGCCGTCCGGAATCTCGATGCGGTAATACGCGCCCGAGGCGAGCTCGCCGGTAAACTCCTGCGAGGCCCCGGCGGGCATCGCCGCCGCAAGACCGGCCGTGAATACGAGGGCGCGCAGCATGGTTTCCCGTTCCCGTCCCGCAAATCGTTCGTTGCGCACGCTACATACGCATGGCTGAGCGGAAAATAAAGCGGGTGGGAGCCTTGAGGATGCGAGCTGCGAAGAGACGCGCATGCGCGTGCTGCTGACCGGCGCGACAGGCTTCCTCGGCCGGGCGCTCGCCAAGCGTCTCGCCGAGAGCGGACATGCGGTCGCCGCGCTCGTTCGCCGTCGCGACGATGCGCTCGACGCGCTCGGCGTCGAATCGATCGTCGGCGACATCACTTCGCTCGAATCCGTCGTCGCCGCAGCAGCCGGTCGCGATGCGGTCGTGCATGGCGCCGCGCGCGTCGCGATGCCGGG
>DASZWL010000066.1:0-2856 GCA_035546695.1 Rhodanobacteraceae bacterium
CAACAGCGACGTGCGCATGACGCCGAGCTCGGCCGAGAGTGGGTTCGCCAGCGGGACGGCGCCTTCGTCGAGCTTCCACTGCTTCATCGTGCTCGCGTCGAGAAACGCGAAGCAGACCGCCTCGACGTAATCGCGCGCCGCGAGCTGCGCGCGGAACGCGGCCGCGCCGAGTTTCGCTTCGGGCATCGGCGGCACGACGAGCGAGCCGCGCGGCGCGCGCGTCGGCACGCGCTCGTAGCCGTGCACGCGGATGACTTCCTCGATCAGGTCTTCCTCGATCTCGATGTCGAAGCGCCAGCTCGGCGGCGTCGCGCGCCAGCCGTCGGCCGTGCGCTCGACCTTCATGCCGAGCGCCGAGAGGATGCGCTCGACTTCGGCATCCGCGATATCGAGATCGAGCACGCGACGAAGCCGATCGCGGCGCAGCGGAACGGCATGCCGTTTTGGAAGGTCGCTCTCGCGAAGCGCCTCGACGACCGGGCCGGCCTTGCCGCCGGCGATCGCGACGAGCAGCCCGGTCGCGCGCTCGATCGCCTTGCGCGGCAATTCGGGATCGACGCCGCGCTCGAAGCGGTGCGCCGCATCGCTCGAAAGCCCGAGCTCGCGCGAGCGGCCCATGATGACCGGCGGCGCGAAATGCGCGCTTTCGAGGAACACGTCTCGCGTCGCGTCGGTCACGCGCGACTCGAAGCCGCCCATGACGCCGCCGAGCGCTAGCGCACTCTTTTCATCTGCGATGACGAGGAATTTTTCGGTGAGCTCGTGCTCGCTGCCGTCGAGCAGCTTCAGCTTCTCGCCGTTCTTCGCGCGACGGACGATGACTTCTCCCGAGACTTTCGCGTTGTCGAACGCATGCAACGGCTGGCCGAGCTCGAGCATGACGTAATTCGTGACATCGACGACCGCACTGATCGAGCGAGAGCCCGAACGGCGCAACCGCTCGGCCATCCAGAGCGGCGTCTTCGCCGTCGGATCGATGCCTTCGATCACGCGACCGAGATAGCGTGGGCAATCGACACCGGCGTCGAGGCGGATCGTGCGCTTCGTCCCAATCGAGGAAGGTTGCGACTCGATTCCGGGCGGATGAAATGCAGAACCGAACAGCGCGCCGACATCGCGCGCGAGACCGTGCACGCTGAGGCAGTCGGGACGGTTCGGCGTCAGCTTGAGCTCGATGCTCGCGTCGGGAAGTCCGAGGTATTTCGCGAGCGTCTCACCGACCGGCGCGTCGGTGGGCAGTTCCATCAGGCCCGACGCATCGGCGTCGATGCCGAGCTCTTTCGCCGAGCAGAGCATGCCGTTCGATTCGACGCCGCGCAGCGCCGCTTTCCTGATCTCGACACCGTTCGGCAGCCTCGCGCCGATCTTCGCGAGCGGCGCCTTGAGGCCGACGCGCGCGTTCGGCGCGCCGCAGACGATCTGGAGCTTCTCGTTGCCGATCGAGGCTTCGCAGACACGCAGCTTGTCCGCGTTCGGATGCTTCTCGCAGCCGACGATCTCGGCGACGACAACGCCGTCGAGCGCTGCGCCAACCGGCTCGACGCCTTCGACTTCGAGCCCGGACATCGTCAGGCGATGCACGAGCGCGTCGCGGTCGGCGTTGATGTCGACGAGAGAACGCAGCCAGTTTTCCGAAAATTTCATCGCATCTATTTCCGTCGTTACCGCAACTTCTTTCGTCGTTCCCGCGAAAGCGGGAACCTAGCGACTTTGCACGCGCCGAAGGCGCTGGACCCCCGCTTTCGCGGGGACGACGAAATGGGTCAGGCAAACTGCTTCAGAAACCGCAGATCGTTCTCGAAAAACTGCCGCAAATCGCGGACGCCATAACGCAACATCGCAAACCGCTCGACGCCCATGCCGAACGCGAATCCCGTGTATTTCTCCGGATCGATCTCGCATGCGCGCAAGACGTTCGGATGCACCATGCCGCAGCCGAGCACTTCGAGCCACGACGTCGAGCCGTCCTCACGATCCCATCGGATGTCGACTTCGGCGCCGGGCTCGACGAACGGAAAATAGCTCGGACGGAAACGCATCTCGAAATCGCGCTCGAAGAACGCGCGCACGAATTCGGCGAGCGTGCCTTTCAGATCGGCGAAGCTCACGTCCTCGGCGATCAGAAGGCCTTCGACCTGATGGAACATCGGCGAATGCGTCTGATCCGAGTCGCTGCGATAGACCTTGCCGGCGGCGATCAGCCGGATCGGCGGCGTCTTGCCTTTCGCGGCGCGGATCTGCACCGGCGACGTGTGCGTGCGAAGCAAACGGCCGTCTGCGAAGTAGAACGTGTCGTGCATCGCACGCGCCGGATGATGCGGCGGGAAATTCAGCGCTTCGAAGTTGTGGAAGTCGTCTTCGATCTCGGGCCCGTCGGCGAGGTCGTAGCCGAGTCGCGCGAAGATCTCAATCATGCGATCGAGCGTGCGCGTGATCGGATGGAGGCCACCGCGCTCGGCGCGGCGTCCGGGCAGCGTGACGTCGATGCGCTCGGACGCTAGACGCTGGTCGAGCTCGGCTTTCTCGAGCGTCGCCTTGCGCGAAGCGATCGCATCGGCAATCGCTTCCTTCGCGCGATTGACCTCGGCGCCGCGCGCCTTGCGCTCGTCGGGCGGCAGCGCGCCGAGCGATTTCAGCGCGGCCGTGATCGCACCGTTCTTGCCGAGCAGCGCGACGCGTAGCGCATCGAGCGATTCGAGCGTGCCGGCGGCGCCGATGTCGTCGAGCGAGCGGGTGATTTCGGCGAGTGTGTTCATTGCGACATCCCGGATGACGCTCTCATCCGTCGTCCCCGCGAAAGCGGGGACCCAGTGCCTTTTTCTTCACTCGTCGCAAAACAAAAGCAAAGGCACTGGA
>DASZWL010000067.1:0-2858 GCA_035546695.1 Rhodanobacteraceae bacterium
CGCGCGCGGCGCTTCGCCGTAACGATCGAGATACGCGCTCAGCGCTTCCTGGCCGCAATCGATCAGAAGCAACGGCTTGCCGTCGCTCTCGAGCACGGCGCTGGCCGATCCGAGCGACGGCGCGGCCTGCGCGTTGCCGACGCCGAGGAAGCGGAGCGCCCAGCTCATCGCAGCGCTCCGCGCACGACCGAATCGGCGGGACGGCTCGCGAGCGCGTCGTGATACGCCGCGAGCAAAGGATGCCAGAACGCGGCTTCGAATCCATCGATGCGCTTTCGCGCGCCGAGCTTCGTCAATGAGCGATGCAGCCGAGCGAGATTCGCCTGCTGCCAACTCAGCGCCGGCTTGCGCAGGCGGCCGCGGTCGAAATCGATCAGCGAGACGACGCCGCGCTCGTCGATCAGGACGTTGTGCGCGTTGAGATCGGCATGGCACGCGCCGGCCGCATGGAATCGCGCGATCGTCGCGCCGACGCGGCCGGCGAGCGCGGAATCCAGCCCGCCGCTTGCAAGCTTTTCGGCCAGCGTTTCAGTCGCCGGTATGCGCCGCACGAGGAGATCGGCGACGTAGGTCATGCCGCTGCGCACGTATCGCGCCGCGATCGGTGCCGGAGCCGGAAGGCCCGCGCCGACGAGATGATCGAGCAGGCGGAATTCGCGGAACGCGCGCGAGCGCTTCGCGCCAGCCCAGAAGTAACGATCCGCGCTGACGCGCGCCGCGAGCCCGCCGCGATGATAGTGGCGCAGCACGCAGGCGCCCGCTGGCGTCTCGACGAACCAGACGCCGCCGCGCCCGCCTTTGCGCGTCTCGGCGCGACCCTCGCGCGACCAGTGCGCGGGCTCGAACCATCGCGCATCCGGGCGCACGCCGGCGCAGGCGGCAGCGTCGAACAGGATCGCGCCGTCGTGCGTCGTCTCCACTTGCGCGTCGCTCATGCCTCTGCCAACTTGTCCTGCTAGCCCGGAACATCGGGGCGCCCTCAAAGTCTAGCAAGTCCGCATGGAACCCCGCTCCGCAGCCGCCCCGCCCGCCTCGCTCTGCCTCTTGCGCACGTCCGCGCTCGGCGACGTCACGCACGTCGTGCCGCTCGTGCGCACGTTGCAGAGCCGCTGGCCCGAAACGAAGCTGACCTGGCTCATCGGCCGTCTGGAGCACAAGATGCTCGGCGACATCGACGGCGTCGAGTTCATCGTGTTCGACAAGCGCGAGCGGCGCGCCGCCTACCGCGCCGTGCGCGAGCAGCTCGCCGGCCGCCGCTTCGATGCGCTGCTGCACATGCAGGTTGCACTCCGCGCGAATCTCCTGAGCCGCCTCGTGAACGCGCCGCTTCGCATCGGCTACGATCGCGCGCGCTCGAAGGACCTGCACGGATTCTTCGTCAACTGCCGCATTCCGGCGCGCACCGGCCAGCACGTGCTCGACGCGATGGCGAGCTTCCTCGAGCCGCTCGGGCTCGCGCAGACCGAAGTGCGCTGGGACATCCCGATTCCCGACGACGCGCGCGAATTCGCGCGGCGACACATCCCGGATGCGACGCCGACGCTGCTCGTGAGTCCGGCGTCGAGCCATCGCAAGCGCAACTGGCGGCCCGAGCGCTACGCCGCCGTCATGGACCACGCGGCGCTCAGGCATGGCTGGCAGGTCGTGCTTTGCGGCGGACCGAGCGCGGAAGAGCGCGAGATCGGCGACGCGATCCTCGCGAAGATGCATTCGCGCCCGCAGGATCTCATCGGCAAGGACACGCTGAAGCAGCTGCTCGCGCTGCAGGAGCGCGCGACGCTCGTGCTCTGCCCGGATTCCGGTCCGATGCACATGGCGAACGCGGTCGGCACGAAAGTGCTCGGACTTCACGCCGCGAGCAATCCGGCACGCTCGGGTCCGTACTCGGACCGGCGCTGGTGCGTCGACCGCTACGACGACGCGGCGCGCAAGTTCCGCCGCAAGCCGGCATCGGCGCTGCGCTGGGGCACGAAGCTCGAATACAGAGACGTCATGGATCTCGTCACGGTCGACGACGCGATCGAGCGGTTCGAGGCGTTCGTCGCGGCGTTTCCGGAAGTACAGTCGGGAAGTGCGCGCTGATTCGCGATGGCATCCGGCTGCCGTATACTTGTCCATGAACGCGCATCGGACTCGGGGAATCCGGAAGGCAAGCATGCATCGGGCATCGGTTCGAATCGGAGCCGTCTTCGCCGTCCTTCTCGCCTGCGCGGCCGTCGTGAACGCCCGCGCGGCCGAGCCGAGCGTCGACGAGGCGCGCAAGGTCGCCGAGCAGTGGATCGCGCTCGTCGACGCCGGACGCTACGACGACAGCTGAGTATGGTGGCGAGCTACTTCCGCTCGCAGGTCTCGAAAGCCGACTGGAAGAACGCCGCGACGTCGGCCCGTGCACCGCTCGGCGCGCTCGTCTCGCGAACCTTCAACGCGGCGCAGGCGACGCACGACCTGCCCGGCGTTCCGCGCGGCGACTACATCGTGCTCGTCTACGACGGCGCGTTCGCGAACGGCAGCGTCCACGAGATCATCACGCCGATGCGCGAAGCGGACGGAAGCTGGAAAGTTTCCGGCTACGTGATCCAGTAGCTCAGCGATAAGGCTGGTACGACTTCTCCTCGACAAGCGTCGAGCCGAGCTTCAGGTTGATCGCATGCTTGATCTCGGCGCGCTCGTCATTGCGGATGTAGACCGAGCGCGCGAGCTCGACGAACTCGTCGTCGAACGCTTTCGCCTTCTCCTTGAGCCGGATGCGGTCCTCGATGTCCCACAGCGCCTCGTTGACGCGGCGAAGCGCGGCGCGCTCGGACGCGATGTCGACGCGCGAGGCGGGATCGGCGCCCCACGTGTCGTTCAGGAGATCG
>DASZWL010000068.1:0-3322 GCA_035546695.1 Rhodanobacteraceae bacterium
TCTACGTCGGCGCGATCTGGGCGCTCGCGCAAGGCATTGCGCAGCTCGGGCCCGCCGTCGGGTTGCCCGACTGGAGCACGCGCTGGTTCATCGTCGCGGGCGTCGTCGGCTTTCCGTTCTGGACCGCGTTCGCGTGGTTCTTCGAGCTGACGCCCGAAGGCCTGAAGCGCGAGCGCGACATCGAGCCCGGCGAATCGATCGCGCGCAGTACCGGCCGCAAGCTGGACTTCGCGATCATCGGCGTGCTCGCAGTCGCGGTCGTGCTGCTGCTCACCGATCGTCTCGTTGCACATCGCACGTCAACCGAATCGACGACCGATCGCTCGATCGCCGTCATGCCGCTCGTCAACACGAGCGGTGATCCCGCGAACGAATACTTTTCCGACGGACTTTCCGAAGAGCTGATCAGCGCGCTCGGCAAGGTCGGCGGGCTCGCGGTGATCGGGCGCAGCTCGTCGTTCCGCTTCAAGGGCACGAAGGACGATCCGCGCACGATTGCGACGACGCTCGGCGTCGCGTACCTGCTCGAAGGCAGCGTGCGCAAGGCGGCGAACCAGGTGCGCATCTCGGTCGATCTCGTCAACGGATCGAACGGAAGAAGTCTCTGGTCCGACACGTTCGACGGCGAGCTCGCGGATATCTTCGCGCTGCAGACGCGAGTCGCGACATCGGTCGCGGGCCAGCTTCGCAGCGTGCTCGGCCAGGCGCCCGGCACGAGCAACGGCCTCGGTCCGGATGCGCCGCCGTCCGGCAGCGTCGATGCCTATACGGCGTTCCTGCAGGGAAAGTATTTCCGGAACCGCAGCAACGAAGCCGACGGGAAAAAAGCGATCGCGCAGTTCGAGACCGCCGTCCGGATCGATCCCGGATATGCGCAGGCGTGGGCGCATCTGGCGAACGCATCGACGTACATCGCATCGAGATACATGTCGCGCCCCGAGGCCGAACCGCTCTATGCGCGGGCACGCGTCGCGATCGACACGGCCAAGCGCCTGAAGCCTGATCTCGCCAGCGCATACAAAGCCGAAAGCGACTACCTCGGCACGCGGAATTTCGACTACGTCGGCGCCGAAGCGGCAGCGCGGCGCGCCGTCGAGCTCGATCCCGCCAGCGGCGATGCGAAGGATGCGCTTGCGTCATCCCTCCTGACGCTGGGGCACGTGAAGGAGGCGCTCGCGCTCGAGCGCCAGGCGCTGCAGCTCGATCCGGTTCTCGCGTCCCGCCATGCCGACGTCGGTACGGACTACATGTACATCGGAGAGTACGACGCGGCAGAGGCCGCGCTGCGCCACGCGATAGAGCTGGAACCGAGATCGATCAATTCGCAAGTCGCGCTGATCCAGCTCGACGTGCTGAAAAACGACCCGGCAGCCGCCGCGCGCGACGCCGCGGCCGCTGTCATTTCGTTCGAGGGATGGCGGCGATTCGCGCATGCGTTCGCTGCGCAAGCCGGCCCGGACCGCGTCGCGGCCGATGCAGCGTTGCAGGAGGTCATCGCTTACGGCGCGGATTCGATGGCGTACCAGATCGCGCAGCTCTACGCGATCCGCGGCGATCCCGATGCGATGTTCGAGTGGCTCGGGCGCGCCGTGGATGTACGCGATCCCGGCATCACGTCGGTCCTGTTCGATCCGTTCACGCTGCGCTATCGCGACGACTCGCGCTATGCGGCGATCACGCGGAAAGTGGGCCTGCCGGTCGAGAACATCGCGACGAGCGAAACCGTACCGATGCGGCAGCGTTGAATTCGCCGTGCGGCAGCCCCGACCCATGAACTTGCGGTCGCCGTCGTTCGCTCGCGCTTCCTGACCCTCTTGCGCAGGACGGTTTGACGCTGATGAGCGTCTGCCTTTCGGATTCGATGCGATCGAGCGCACCGCGACCGCCATAACGCGAGTCTATCGCTACATCACGCATGTTGATTGGACGCGACCGCGCTCGCTCTATAGCTTGCCGCGCCGTTGATGGATCGACACGGGGAGATCGAGCGATGCAGGCGCATTCAGGAAAAACGGAACTTCATGTCACGCACGCGACGCGCGCGCGTCCGAAGCGACTGGCGGCGGCGCTGTCGCTGGCGTTCGGGGCCGGTCTCTTCATGCACGCCGCGGAGGTTCGCGCGGCGCCGCCCGTGACGAACTGCGCCGACTCGGGAACCGGCAGCTTGCGCGCGTCGGTCGCGGCGGCGGTCAGCGGCGAAACGATCAATCTCTCGAACCTCGCCTGCAGCACGATCACGCTGACCAGCGGCGCAATCGACATTCCGCAAAATTCGCTCACGATCAGCGGACCCGGCGGGCACGCGCTGACGATCGACGGCCATTTCAACGATCGCGTGTTCCGTCATACTGGCTCTTCGATTCTCGCGCTCTACGATCTCACGATCAGCGAAGGCAAGTACGTCAGCGACACCACGCCTTACGGCGGCTGCATCTATTCGAGCGGCAGCGCGAAGCTCTACGACGTGACGATCTCCGGTTGCATCGTCGTCGGACAGGAAACCGCGGTCGCGCGCGGCGGCGGCATCCAGGTCGCGGGCTCGATGCTGCTCGACCACAGCACGATCACCGGAAACATCGCGCACGGACTCAACGACGGCGGAGCGCCGTACAACGTCGCGATCGGCGGCGGCGTCTCGGTGGGCGGAGATTTCATCGCGAAGTATTCGACGATCAGCGACAACCAGGCCATGGAAAGCGACGCAAACCACAACAGCAGCGGCGGCGGCATTGCCGCGTTCGGCACTTTCGGCATGACGAACTCGACGATCTCCGGCAACAGCGCGGTCGGCATGGGCGGCGTGCTGCTCGAAGGCGGAACCGGTGCGGAAGCGCACATACTCGACAGCACGATCTCCGAGAACGTCGCGCACGCTTTCTCGGCGCTCTATACGCAAGTCCCGACGACGATCGCGAACAGCACGATCGCGTTCAACCGCGCGACGTCCTCGGTCGGCCGCGGCGCGGTCTATTCGCAAGTAGATCCGATCGAGCTCCAGAGCACGATCATCGCCGGCAACGAGAACGGAACGAGTAGTCCGGACGACCTCAACGGTACGAGCGCGACGATCGTGACCGGCGCGAACAACCTCATCACGTCATCGACGATCCCGGTTCCGCCGGACACGATCACGGACTGCCCGCACCTGAACCCGCTCGCCGACAACGGCGGACCTACGCGAACGAACGCGCTGCGCATCGACAGCCCGGCGATGAACCACGGCAACAACGTCGAGGACTTCGACACCGATCAACGCGGCATGGCGCGCGTTTTCGGAAGCTCGGCGGACATCGGCGCGTACGAGTGGAATGCGCCGGACGAT
>DASZWL010000069.1:0-6909 GCA_035546695.1 Rhodanobacteraceae bacterium
CGCGGCTTTCATCTTGGCCTTCGTGTGACCGAGCTTGGCGTGGCCGATCTCGTGGCCGAGCACGCCGCGGATCTCGTCGTCGCTCGCCTTGTCCATGAGCCCCGCGAAGACGCGCACGCAGCCGTTCGCCATCGCGAACGCGTTGATGTCGCGAACGAGATAGACCTTGTAGTTGAGCGCGATGCCGTCCTCGGACGAGACGCCCTTCGTCAGCTTCGCGAGCCTCTTCGCATACGGATCGGAAGCCGGCGCAACCTGGTTGTGCTCGTCCATCCAGGTGCAGGCCTGATCCGCCTGCGCGCGCACATCGTCGTCGCTGAGCGACAGACCCTTGGCCGCGTTCGCGCCGCTACCGAGCGCCTTGCCGAAATCGATCGCAACGGCCTGGCCGGCCGCGAGCACGAGCACTGCTGCAAACAGGAATCGCATGGTGAAAGTCTCCGAATCGTGGAAGAAAGGCGAAATCGCCGCCGGTGCGCGGACGGCACATCGCCGTCGCGAACCGCTCCCTGATTACGGAAAACATGGCGCAATCCAGACACGGTTGCGCAGACGTCGGCCGGACAGCACGCGCGAGCAGGCCGGCTGAACCTCGGCGAAGAACAGACCGCCGTCGGGCGAAACGCCGCGAACCGTCAGGCGTGCCGACGGAAATAGAAGAACGCGAGCGCAGCCAGCAGGAGCGGCGGAACGAGGTTCGCGATCGCCGGATGCACGCCGTACACGGCGCCCATGTTGACGATCGCGCGCTGCGCGAAATAGAAGCAGAGCGCGAGCACCATGCCGATGAAGAGGCGCTTGGCGAGGCCGCCGCTGCGCAGCGTGCCGAACGCGAACGGCACCGCGCAGAACGCGAGCGCGAGCACGCTGACCGGATAGAAGAGACGCTCCCAGTACGCTTGCCGGAACGTCGAGGCGTCCTGATGGTTCTTCTCGAGATAAAAAATGTTTCGCGAGAGATCGCGCAGCGTCATGTACTGCGCCTGCACGATGCTGAGCGAGAGGAGCGCAGGATCGAGCCCCGATTCCCAGTGTTCCTCGGCCTTCGTCGCGCTCGATGCGTTGTCGATTCCGAACGTCGTGCGGCGCACGTCGTAGAGCGTCCACGCGCTCGCCGCGTGCACGGCGCGCGCGGCGAGCGCGAGCGACTCGAGCCTGCCCTGGGGATCGAACTCGAACACGCGCACGCCGGACAATTCGACGCTGCCGCCGCGCGCGCGGCCGCGACGCGCGTTGATGACCGTATCGCCGTCGCGCGCCCACAGCGTGCCGCCCTTGGCGAGCGCGATGTCCTTCGATTTCGCCGCGATCTGCAGCGCCTGCGCCTTCTGCTCGCCATACGGGCCGATCGTCTCGCCGACGAGCGTGACGATTGCCGTCAGCGTCGTCAGCGCGAAGACGACCGACGCGCAGATGCGAAACTTCGAGAGACCGGCGGCACGCAGCGCCGTCAGCTCGCCGCTGCCGGCGAGAGAGCCGAGACCGATCAGCCCGCCGATCAGCGCCGAATAGCTGAACATCTCGTAGCAGCGCCGCGGAACCGTCAGCAGAACGTACGTAACGGCCTTGCTCAATGTGTATTGGCCCTGGCCGACGTCGTTGAGCTCGCCGATGAAAATGCGGAACGCGTCGAAGCCGACGATTGTGAGCCAGGTCAGCGCGACCGACGAGAGCACGGCGATCGCGACGAGCCGGTCGACGCGCTTGACGGTGAAATCGAAGCCGCGCATCACGCCGCGCTCCGCTTCGCGCGCGGCATGCGCTGGCTGCTCCAGATGAGCCACGCCGCGACCGCGATCGTCGGCAGGTATACCCACCAGAATCCGAACGCCGGAGCGAGCTTGCCCTGCCCGATCCACGATCGGCCGAGACCGAGCCCGGTGTTGAAGACCCACCACGCGAGCACCGCGACGAGCAGGCGCGCATAGCGCGGCTCGCGCGGGCTCGATTTCGAGAGCGGCAGCGCGAGCAGCGTCAGCACGAGCGCCGAGAGCGGCGCGGCAAGTCGCCAGTGGAGCTCGGCGCGCATGACCGGATCGTCGCGATTGCGCAGCAGCACGCGCGTCGGCGCCGAGCGCTTCGCGGCCGTGTCGTTGTCCTCGCTCTCGCTGTCGGGCAGCTTGATGTCGTTGCGCGCGAAACGCATCAGGCGGTAATCGTCCTGCCCCAGCGTGCCTTCGACACGGAAGCCATCCTGCAACGCGAGATATCGGCCGACGCCGTCGGCATCGTGATAGAGATAGCCGCTCGTCGCCGTGATGACGTCGATGCGCGTCGTGCCGTCGTCCTTCTTGCCGGGATCCTTGACGACGCGCTCGCTCTCGACGAAGAGCCGCTTGAACTCGGTGCCGTCGGACGACATCTCGCCGACGTAGATCTCGCCGTCCTTGCCCGGCAGCTCGACGAAGCGGCCGGGCTCGAGGCCCGCGACGATCAGCGAGCGGTTCGCTTCCTCGAGCAGCGTCTGCGAAAGGCGCACCGCTGCCGGCGCGAGCCAGAACGAGATCGTGCCGAGCAGCAGCATCGTCGGCACGATCAGCAATGCGAGCGGCCGTGCGAGCCCGCCGAGATCGAGCCCCGAGGACTGCAGCACCGCCATCTCGCTGTCGCGCCAGAGCCGTCCGTACGCGAGCAGCACCGCGAGGAACACCGCGAGCGGCATCAGCACGGTCAGCGCGTCGACGCTGCGGAGCGCAATCAGCGTCAGCAAAAGGTCGGCCGGGATGCGCCCGCGCGCGATCTTCGCAAGGAGGTCGGCGACCGCCGTGCCGACGACGATCAGCAACAGGATCAACGTCGTCGCGAGGAAGTTCGCGGCGAGCTCCTTGACGAGGTAACGGTCGACGATGCGCAGGCGCGCGTCCGCCAGCGAGGCCGGCCAAGCCGGGTTTCGCGCGTCCGACGGCCTTTGCCGTAAAATGGATGGCTTCATGTTTCCGCTGGGCGCAGCACGACCGCCAGTTTACCTGCGCGGCGGGATCGATCCTGAGGATGCTCCCATCCGTCCCGCACGGGATGGTTGGGAGCACCCTCGAGTCTGCTGGAACGCAAAATGACCCTCAAGTTCACGCTCGCCGCCGACGCGCCGGAAGCCGCCGCGGTCCCCTCTATCGTCCTCGGCATCCACGAGGATCGCGCGCTGACGCCTGCCGCGCTTCGCATCGACGAGAAGAGCGGCGGCGCGATCCGGCGCCTGATCGAAAGCGGCGACGCGACCGGCAAGACCGGCTCGACGACGGTCCTCTTCGGCATCGCCGGCGTCGCGGCGCCGCGCATCGTGCTGGTCGGGCTCGGCGAGCAGAAGAAGCTCGACGCGGCGGCGTTCCACCGCGCCGCCGGCGAATCGGCGCGTGCGCTGAAGGCCCTGCCGATCGACCGCGCGGTCTCGTACCTGACCGAAGTCGACGTGCCGGGACGCGACGCCGCGTGGAAGCTCCGCACCGCAGCGCTCGCGGCGGACGCGCAAGCGTACCGCTACACGGCGACGTTCAAGCCGAAGGAAAAATCGAAGACGCCGCAGATCGAATCGATCGCGTTCGCTGGCATCGCGCCGGATCGCGCCGCCGATCGCGCGCTCGCCGAGGCGCAGGCGATCGCGAACGGCGTGCGCTTCGCGCGCGAGCTCGGCAATCTTCCGCCGAACATCTGCAATCCGGCCTACATCGCGGCGCAGGCGAAGACGATCGCCGACGCGCACGCCGGCGTCACGCTCGAAGTGCTCGAGCGCGACGCGATGCAGAAGCTCGGCATGGGCTCGCTGCTCGGCGTTTCGCAGGGTTCGGCGAATCCGCCGAAGCTCATCGTGCTGCGCTGGAACGGCGGCAAGAAGGACGAGAAGCCCTATGCGCTCGTCGGCAAGGGCATCACGTTCGACTCGGGCGGCATCTCGCTGAAGCCCGGCCCCGGCATGGAGGAGATGAAGTTCGACATGTGCAGCGCGGCCGGCGTGCTCGGCGCATTCGTCGCTGCGGTCGAGCTCGAGCTTGCGCTGAATCTCGTCTGCATCGTGCCGGCGGTCGAGAACATGCCGGACGGCAACTCGTATCGGCCGAGCGACATCCTGACCAGCATGTCCGGCCTCACGATCGAAGTGCTGAACACCGACGCCGAAGGCCGATTGATTCTCTGCGATGCGCTGACGTACGCGCAGAAATTCGAGCCCCAGGTCATCATCGACGCCGCGACCTTGACTGGCGCCTGCGTCGTCGCGCTCGGCAAGCACGCGTCCGGTCTCATGACGAAGGACGACGAGCTCGCCGCGCAATTGCTGAAATCCGGCAACGACACGATGGACCGCGCCTGGCGTCTGCCGCTCTGGGACGATTACCAGCAGCAGCTCGAATCCGGGTTCGCCGACGTCGCGAACATCGGCGGCAAGTACGCCGGCGCGATCACGGCCGGCTGCTTCCTCTCGCGCTTCGTCAACGGCTGCCGCTGGGCGCATCTCGACATCGCCGGCACGGCCTGGGAAGAAGGCCGCAAAGGACTCGCGACCGGGCGTCCGGTACCGCTGCTCGCGCAATACCTGATCGATCGCAGCGCGTGATCTCGACGACGCCGGACTACAAGCGGCAGAAGCAGATCGCGCTCTCGACGCTGATCGGCGCCTCGCTCGCGCTCGGCGTCGTCGACGCCGCGATGCAGCTGCAAACGTCGAGCGGTCTCACGCTGCTCGGCAGCCTCGCGATGCTCGTGATCGGCTTTCGCTGGCTGACGCTCGATTCCGCCGAGCTCGACATCCGCCGGCCGATGTGGCTCAACGTCGGCATCGTGATGGCGGCGGCGATCTTCGTGCCGTATTACCTCTACAAGACGCGCCCGGCCGGGCGCCGGCTGCCGGCGATCGCCGGATTCTTCGCGCTGATCCTCGCCTGCGCGTTCGCCTCGGCGATCGGCGCGGCGTCGATGGCGTATTTCTCCGGCACGGAGACTTCCTCCGGCTCATCGACACCGGCCTGACATGGCGCGCGCGGATTTCTATCTGATCGACAAGCCGCGATTCCGCGACGATCCGCTGCTGCTCGTCTGCGAGCTCGCGAAGAAAGCGTACTCGGCCGAGCAACCGACGCTGATCCTCGCGCGCACGCAGGAGCAGGCCGAAGCGCTCGACGAGAAGCTCTGGGAATTCGACGACACGGCGTTCATCCCGCACCAGATCGCCGGCGACGACGATGATGCGATCACCGCGGTCGTGATCGCGCCGCCCGGCGTCAAAGCGCAAGATCGACCGCTCGTGATCAACCTGCGCGACGAATGCGCCGAAGGCGCGTACGAGCGCGTGCTCGAAGTCGTCGCCGCCGATCCCGCGGAGCGCGAAGGCTCGCGCGTTCGCTGGAGCGAGTACAAGCGGCGCGGGTTCGAGGTCGCGAAGCACGATATGTAGAGCGAGAATGGGGAATCGGGAATGGAGAATCGAGCCCGAGTCCTCACCGCATCACCTATTTCCCATTCTCAATTCCCTATTCCCATGGACAAGAGCTTCGAACCCCGCGACATCGAGCAAAAGTGGTACACCCACTGGGAATCGCACGGCGATTTCTCGCCGTCCGGCGACGGCGAGCCTTATTGCATCCTGCTGCCGCCGCCGAACGTCACCGGCACGCTGCACATGGGCCACGCGTTCCAGCAGACGATCATGGACGCGCTGATCCGTTATCACCGCATGCGCGGCTTTCGCACCTTGTGGCAAGGCGGCACCGATCACGCCGGCATCGCGACGCAGAAGATCGTCGAGAACCAGCTCGCGGCCGAAGGCAAGTCGCGCCACGATCTCGGCCGCGCGAAGTTCGTCGAGCGCGTCTGGGAATGGAAGGAAGAATCGGGCTCGACGATCACGAACCAGATGCGCCGGATCGGCGCGTCGGTCGACTGGTCGCGCGAGCGTTTCACGATGGACGAAGGATTGTCCGCCGCCGTGCGCCGCGTCTTCGTCGAGTGGTATCGCGCTGGCCTGCTCTATCGCGGACGCCGTCTCGTCAACTGGGATCCGGTGCTGATGACCGCGGTCTCGGATCTCGAGGTCAACAACGAGGAAAAGGAAGGCTCGCTCTGGTCGATCCGCTATCCCGCGGCTGGCGGCGGCGAAGGCGTCGTCGTCGCGACGACGCGTCCCGAGACGATGCTCGGCGACGTCGCGGTCGCGGTGCATCCCGAGGACGAACGTTATGCGTCGCTGGTCGGGAAAATGCTGAAGCTGCCGCTGACCGGACGCGAGATTCCGGTCATCGCCGACGACTACGTCGATCGCGAATTCGGCACCGGTGCGGTCAAGATCACGCCGGCGCACGATTTCAACGACTGGCAGATCGGCGCGCGGCACAAGCTCGCGCCGCGCGTGATCCTGACGCTCGACGCAAAGATCAATAACGAAGCACCCGAGAAATACCGCGGCATGGATCGCTTCGTCGCGCGGAAGGCCGTGCTCGCCGATCTCGAAGCCGAAGGTCTCCTCGTCGAGACGAAGAAGCACAAGCTGCAAGTTCCGGTCAGCCAGCGCACCGATGCCGTCATCGAGCCAATGCTGACCGACCAGTGGTTCCTCGATCTCACGAGCGACACGCGCGTCGACGGCAAGCCCGGCCCCGGCGGCAGGAAAGCGATCACCGAGCCCGCACTCGACGCCGTGCGCAACGGCGACGTGAAGTTCGTCCCCGAGAACTGGACGACGACATACAACCAGTGGCTCGAAAACATCCAGGACTGGTGCGTCAGCCGCCAGCTCTGGTGGGGCCATCGCATTCCGGCATGGTACGACGAGGCCGGCAACCTCTTCGTCGGCGAGGACGAAGCCGACGCACTCGCGCATTCGGATAAGAAACCCGTCGGCGCATTGCGTCAGGACGAGGACGTGCTCGACACGTGGTTCTCGTCAGCGCTCTGGCCGTTCTCGACGCTCGGCTGGCCCGGCGA
>DASZWL010000070.1:0-2000 GCA_035546695.1 Rhodanobacteraceae bacterium
CGATCGACGACGATTGCAACCAGACCGGCCAGATGCTCGCCGCGATCTGGGATCGCCCGCAGGCGACATTCGCGTCGAAAGTCGAGATCACCGGCAACGCCGCGCGCGTGACGCGCGAGGTCGATGCGGGTCTCGAGACGATCGAGGTCGATCTTCCGGCCGTGATCACCACCGACCTTCGCCTCAACGAGCCGCGCTTCATCAAGCTGCCGGACATCATGAAGGCGAAGTCGAAGCCGATCGAGACGCTCGAGCTCGCCGGGCTCGGCGTCGAATCGGGCGATTCGCTGAAGACGACGCACTACGCGCCACCGGCGAAGCGGAGCAAGGGCGTCATGGTGAAGGACGTCGGCGAGCTCGTCGCGGCGCTGAAGTCGAAGGGATTGCTCTAGGAACAGGAGCGGCGGGCCAAGGCCCACCTTATGAAGGATTTCCCTTCTCCCGCTTGCGGGAGAAGGTGCCGGAGGCGGATGAGGGAAGCTTTGGAACGTCGAACCACGAATGTCCTCACCCTCCCCTTTCCCGCAAAGCGGGAGAGGGGAAAAGCCGACGCTGACTGACGGAACGAAGACATGAGCAAAATCCTGATCATCGCCGAACACCTCGACGGCAAGCTCAACGCAAGCACCGCGCGCTGCGTCACCTGCGCGAAGGACATCAAGCCCGAGACGATCGACCTGCTCGTGCTCGCGGCCGATCCCGCCGGCGTCGCCGATGCGGCGTCGAAGATCGACGGCGTATCGAAAGTGCTGACCGCCGCCCGCGCCGAGAACGCGCACGCGCTCGCCGCGATCCAGGCGCCGCAAGTCGCCGCGGTCGCGAAGAACGGCTACACACACGTGCTGCTGCCGTCGACCACGTTCGGCAAGGATCTAGCGCCGCGCGTCGCGGCGCTGCTTGGCGTCGCGCAGGTCTCCGACGTCATGGCCGTCGAGGGCGCGCACAGGTTCAAGCGGCCGATCTACGCCGGCAATGCGATCGTCACGGTCGAGGCGCCGACGGACAGGACGCTCGTCGCCACGGTGCGCACGGCGTCGTATGCGGCCGCGAGCGCGGGCGCGAACACGGCTCCCGTCGAGACGCTCTCACCCGACGTCGCGCTGCCGAATCACACGCGCTTCGTCGAGTTGAAGCAGGGCAAGAGCGATCGGCCCGATCTGCAGGGCGCATCGCGCGTCGTCTCGGGCGGCCGTGCGCTCGGCTCGGCCGACAACTTCAAGATCATCTACGCGCTCGCAGACAAGCTCGGCGCCGCGGTCGGCGCGTCGCGAGCGGCGGTCGACGCGGGCTACGTGCCGAGCGATCTCCAGGTCGGACAGACCGGCAAGATCATCGCGCCGGAGCTCTACATCGCCGTCGGCATCTCGGGCGCCATCCAGCATCTGACCGGCATCAAAGATGCCGGCACGATCGTCGCGATCAACAAGGATGCGGAGGCGCCGATCTTCGAGGTCGCCGATTTCGGACTCGTCGGCGATCTCTTCAAGATCGTGCCGGAGCTCGAGCAGGCGATCTGACGCGGAGCCTCACGCGCCGATGAGATCCGCGGCGCGCTCGGCGATCATCATCGTCGGTGCGTTCGTGTTGCCGCCGATCAGCGTCGGCATGACCGACGCGTCGACGACGCGCAATGCGTCGATGCCGCGCACGCGAAGCTCACTATCGACGACCGCATCGGCATCCTCGCCCATGCGGCACGTGCCGACCGGGTGATAGATCGTCTCGGCCTTGCGGCGCACGAATGTCTCGAGCTCGGCGTCGCTCGCAGCCGACGATCCCGGAAAGATCTCCTCGCCGCGATACGGATCGAACGGCGGCGCGGCGAAGATCGCACGCGAGATTCGCGTCGCTTCGATCAGCATCGCGAGATCGTATCCGTCGACGTCACCGAGATAATTCGGCCGGATCGCCGGATGCGCCGTGGGATCGTTCGACTTCAGCCGGATCGTGCCGCGGCTTCGCGGTCGCAGTGCGCACGCGTGCAGCGTGTAGCCGAAGCC
>DASZWL010000071.1:0-4227 GCA_035546695.1 Rhodanobacteraceae bacterium
CGCCGCTGCTCGGCGCCGAGATCGAGTTTCTGTCGCAACGAAAGCACGAGCCCCGATCCCGCGATGTAGCTTCGCGGCGCGAGGCGCTGCATCAGCGTCGCGACCGGCACGACGAGCACGCCGCGCTTCGTCGCCGGCAGGCGATACAGCGTCGCGATGCGTTGCGAGACGATGTCGGGATGCGGCGCGAAGAGATCGTACGGCAGCGTTTCCCAGTCCGGAAAATGCAGCACGTCGAGATCGCCGCCGGCGAAGACGCCGAGCTCGGCTTCGAGCGCGTGCGCCGCGTGCGTATCGCGCGCGACCGCGACGACGAGCCCCGCGTGCGTGTGTCCCGCTTCGGCGAGCGCAAGCGCAAGCGAGGATCCGTGCGGCGCGTTCCAGTAACGGCGCTGCTTCGTCGTCGTCGGTAGGCTTGCGGCAGTGATCACGGTCGGATAGGCGAAAAAAGGTTCATCGGAAAACGACGCCAGCGCCGCGGCACCTTCGTGCCGAGCGCAGGGTCGGCAAGTGTACCGGCGAGTACATCGGCGAGACAGCCCGCGCACGCTTGCGCCATTCGTCACACGGCTTCTTTACCCGGCGTTTACCGCATGCTCGCGCACGTTCACGAAGGCGATCGGTCAAAATGGCGCCATTCGCCGCTTCAGGATCGCAACCGCATGTCGAGCCGGGGATTCCCGCGCGTTCTGCTCGCAGGAATCCCTGCGGTATTGCTGTGCGCGGCGCTCGTCGCCTGCTCGCGCGATACGGCGCCGCACGTCGCGCCGCCGGCGCCGGTTACGGTCGTCAAGGCCGTGCGGAAGGACATGCCCGTGCTGCTGAGCGCGGTCGGCAGCGTCGAGCCGATCAACAGCGTCTCGGTGAAATCGCTGATCGACGGACAGATCCTCGAATCGCTCGTCAAGGATGGCGGCGACGTCGCACAGAATCAATTGCTGTTCCGCATCGATCCGCGTCCGGCCGAGGCCGCATTGAAGCAGACGCAAGCGGCGCAGGCGAAGGACGAGGCGACGCTCGCGCAGGCGCGCTCGCAGGTGAAGCGCTACGCCGCGATCGCGGACAAGGGTTACATCTCGGCCGACCAGATGGAGCAGTACCGCACGAATCTCGATGCGGCGGCTGCAGCCGTGAAGGTCGATCAGGCGAATGTCGCGGCGGCGAAGGTGACGCTCGGCTACACCGAGATCCGCTCGCCGATCGCGGGACGCATCGGCCGCATCCTGATCCAGCCCGGCAACCTCGTGAAGGCGAACGACACGAATCCGCTCGTCGTCATCAACCAGATCGAGCCGATCTACGTGAGCTTCTCGCTGCCGGGCACGGAGCTCGGTCCGATTCTCGTCGGCCAGCGCGCATCGCCGCTCGCGGTCGAGGCGACCGTCGCCGGCGTGCCGAAGCCGGTCGAAGGGAAAGTCGCGTTCGTCGACAACGCGGTCGATTCGACGACGGGCACGGTGAAGCTTCGTGCGACGTTCGACAATCCCGAGCATCTGTTGTGGCCGGGCCAGCTCGTCAGCGTCAGTCTCACGTTAGGCCATGACGCGAATGCCGTCGTCGTGCCCGATCGCGTCGTGCAGAACGGGCCCGAAGGCACGTACGTCTTCGTCGTCAAGCCGGATCGCAAGGCCGAGCAGCGCAAGGTCGTCGTCAAGCGTCGCGTCGAGAACGAAGCGGTGATCGAGAGCGGGCTCGCGGACGGCGAGACCGTCGTACTCGACGGACAGTCGCGCGTCGAGGACGGATCGGCGCTGAAGATCGCCGACGAAGCGAACGCGTCCGACGGCGCCGGGTCGGGAGCCGCGGAAGCGCGGCCATGAACGTCGCCGAAGTCTTCGTCCGACGGCCGGTCATGACGACGCTGGTCATGGTCGGCGTGCTCGTGTTCGGCATCGTCGGCTATCGGAATCTTCCGGTCGCTTCGCTGCCGAACGTCGATTTCCCGACGATCTCGGTGTCGGCGAGCCTGCCGGGCGCGTCGCCGGAGACGATGGCATCGGCCGTCGCGACGCCGCTCGAGAAGCAGTTCTCGACGATTCCCGCCGTTGATTCGATGACATCGACTTCGTCGCTCGGCTCGACGTCGATCACGCTTCAGTTTTCGCTCGATCGCAATATCGACGCGGCCGCGCAGGACGTGCAGGCCGCGATCTCGTCCGCGCTGCGCCAGTTGCCGCCGCAGATGACGACGCCGCCGACGTTCCGCAAGGTGAATCCGGCCGATTCTCCAGTGTTCTACATCGGTTTCACATCGAAGACGCTGCGCATGTCGGCGCTCAACGAATACGCCGAGAACACGCTCGCGCAGCGCATCTCGACCGTGCGCGGCGTCGCGCAGGTCAACGTGTACGGATCGCGCAAGTACGCCGTGCGCATCGATCTCGATCCCGATGCGCTCGCCGGCCGCGGGCTCGGCATCGACACGGTCGCCGAAGCGGTCGGCAAGGGCAACGTCAATCTTCCGACCGGCACGCTGTACGGGCCGAACCGCATCTATAACGTCAACGTCGATGGGCAGCTCAAGGACGCGGCCGCGTTCGGCGATCTCGTCGTGACGTACCAGAACGGCGCGCCGGTGCGCTTGAAGGATGTCGCGAACGTCTATGACGGCATCCAGAACGACAAAGGCAAGGCGACGATCAACGGCGAGGAGGGCGTCGTCCTCGCGATCCAGAAGCAGCCCGGCACGAACACGATCCAGGTCGTCGAGGACATCCGGAAGACGCTGCCGGCGTTCGAGCGCTCGCTGCCGGCCGGCGCCGAGCTTCGCGTGATCTACGACCGATCGCAGTCGATCCGCGAGTCGGTCGCCGACGTGAAGTTCAGCCTCGTGCTCGCGCTCGCGCTCGTCGTCATGGTCATCTTCGTGTTCCTGCGCAACGTCTCGGCGACGATCATCCCTTCGCTCGCGCTGCCGATGTCGATCGTCGGCACGTTCGCCGTGATGTATGCGCTCGGCTTCTCGATCGACAATCTCTCACTGATGGCGCTCACGCTGTCGGTCGGCTTCGTCGTCGACGATGCGATCGTCATGCTCGAGAACATCGCGCGGCACATGGAGATGGGCAAGGACCGCCTCACGGCGACGTTCGACGGTGCGAAGGAAATCGGCTTCACGATCGTCTCGATGACGCTTTCGCTCGCGGCCGTGTTCATCCCGGTCGTGTTCATGGGCGGCATCATCGGGCGCCTTCTGAACGAATTCGCAGTGACGATTGTCAGCGCTGTGCTGGTCTCTGGCTTCGTTTCGCTGAGCCTGACGCCGATGCTCTGCAGCCGCATGCTGAAGAGCGAGCACGAGGCGCGGCACGGGCGCGTCTATGCGTTCAGCGAGCGCATGTTCAACGGCGCGCAGCAGTTCTACCGGCGCACGCTGACCGCGTGCGTCGCGCACCGTTTCGTCGCGCTGATGGTGTTCTTCGCGCTCGTCGTCGCGACGACGCTGCTCGCGATCAAGATTCCGAAAGGGTTCCTTCCGAACGACGACACCGGCCAGCTCTTCGTGTTCACGCAGGCCGCGCAGGATATCGGCTTCGACGCGATGGTCGAGAAGCAGAAGCAGGCGGTCGACATCCTGCGCAGCGATCCGAACGTCGACAACGTCATGGCCTTCGTCGGCGCCGGCGGCTCGAGCGCAACCTTGAATCTCGGCCGCATGATCGTGAACCTGAAACCGCCCGGCCAGCGCAAGAGCGCGGACGAAGTCGTGCAGGAAATCCGCCCGAAGCTCCAGAACATCACCGGTCTCACGGCGTTTCCGCAGAATCTGCCGCTGATCCGCATCGGCGGCAAGCTGACGAATTCAACGTATCAGTTCGTGCTGCAGGATACCGACACGAAGCAGCTGTTCGACTGGACGCCGAAGCTCGTCGCCGCGCTGTCGAAAGTGCCGGGCTTCCTCGACGTGACGAGCGACATGCTGATCGCGAATCCGCAGCTCGACGTCACGATCGACCGCGACGCCGCCGCGGCCTACGGCGTGACGCCCGATGCGATCGAGAACGCGCTTTACGATGCGTTCGGCCCCGCACAGGTCTCGACGATCTACACGTCGACCGACCAGTTCTGGGTGATGCTGCAGGTCGACCCGAAGCGGCAGGCCGATCCGAACGTGCTCTCGTCGATCTACATCACCGGAAATCCGCCGAAGGTCGATTCGAGCGGCGCGGTGCTGCCGTCGTCCTCGCAGCTCGTGCCGCTGTCGGCCGTGACGAAGTTCGGCCATTC
>DASZWL010000072.1:0-13384 GCA_035546695.1 Rhodanobacteraceae bacterium
CGAACCTCGCTGTACCAGTCGAGCCCGAGGTTCAGCGAGCGCTCGACGCGCACGAACGGTGCGACCTGCTGCGCGCCGATCGCGCTCGGCGCGGCGCCTTCCGCGCGTGCGCGAGCGAGCGTCAGCGTCTCGGTGAGGAGCCGGCCGTCGCCGATGCCGCACGCGTCCCAGCTTTAGCCGACGAACGCGACGTGCATCGGCTTCATCGGAAACGCGAGCGCGATCTTGTCCGCGATCGCGGTGAACGCCAGCTCGACGCGATGCACGCCGCGCGGCAGCGCGAGCCACGACGACCCATCTCTGCGCGCCAGACCGTCCTGCGCCGCGCCGTCGACGATGATGCTGCGCAGCGTCAGCGATTTCTCGTCGAGCGGCATCGGCAGCGCGACGCGATCCGCCGCGTGCGCGATCAGCGCGACGCGGATCTCGTCGCCTCTCGCCGAAATCTCGGTCGATTCGATCGTCGCGCAGGCCGGCGCGCATTTCGGCGGTTCGGTCACGCGCGAGCGCAGCTCGTTCAAGAGATCCTGCGTCGGGAACGTCTGCGCGCGAGCTTGAGGCGATGCGCAGAGGACGAGCGCGCCGATCGCAAACGCACCGACCGCCGCTTTCGCCGTTTGCGCACGCGCGCGCACGAGCGGCGCGATCGATCGCGCGATCAGCCACGCGAGCAACGCGACGAGCACGACGCGCAGCACGCGCACGAGCCACGGCGGCGCGATCACGAGCCGCACGTTCTGCGTTGGGAGTACCGGTCCGCTCCAGCTCAATACGTAGCGCTGCGCGCGATTCCATCCCGGTTCGCCGGCGCCGGTCTGCACGACGGTCGATTCGCCGTAATGATCGATGAGATCGGCGCGGCGGATGTTCGATCCGGTGACCGTGATCGTCTTGGCCACTTTGTTGTCTTGCACGGCGTCGCGTTCAGCGCGATGGCGGAACACGCCCACGCGGGACTCTGGAGGCGGCGCAGCGGGCGCAGGCGACGCCGGAGGCGGAATGCCGGAGTCCGTCGCGGGCGCGGGTTCCTCTACTTGCGCCTCCGCGATCTTCGGCGACGACCGCGCGACGTCGCCGGCCGCGAATTCGACCATCTGTCCGTCGCTTTCAAGCTGCGGATGCAATGCATAGCGCAGTTGCTTCGCGGCGAACGGCAGCGCGAAAAGCACGAGCAGCAGGAACGCGACACGACCGAACCATTGCGCCGTCGTCGCGAGACGTCCGGACGGTAGCGCGCGTGCGACGAGTCCGAGCGCAAGCGCCGTTAGCAGCGTCCACATCGGCGCGCCGGGTTCGTGATAGCCGAGCACGAGATAGAGCGCGGCGATCGCGGCGCCGGCGACGCCGAACGCCCGATACGCGAGCAGCACGACGATCGCTGCAATGAAGACATCGAGCAGCGTCCAGCGCGAGATCCAGCTTCCGGCTGCGCTGTCGGCGCCGGGAGCGGCGAACAGGCGATAGCCGTCCGGAAGGTGCAGCGTCGTCGTCACGCGATCGAACGTATCCTGCCAGCCGGTCGCCGGCAGCGACGTGCGCGCGTTCGCAACGCGCAATCCCGCCGAGAGATCGACGGCCGGCGTGCGCCATTCGACGCCGCTCGATCCTTCGCCCGCACCGCGCGTGACGAGCAGCGCTTCGTTGCCGCCGCCGGTGCGAGCGTCGATCGCCTCGGCGCGTTCGAGCACGAACGGCGCGGCCGCGTCGAAGCGCCAGCCGCGCAGCATTTCGCCATGCACTCGATCGCGCGCGAACCAGCCGTTGCCGTCGAAGTCGAGCCACATCTCGCGATCGAGCGTCAGCCGGTTGCGATCGTCGGGCGCGAGGCCGCGCGTGCGCTCGTCGATCGCGAGCTTCGCACCGTCGGCGAGCGCGAACGCCGGAAGGTCGAGCCATTCCCGCGGCACTTCGGCCTGACGCGGGTCGACCTGCACGTCGCTCGATGCCGTCGTGACGCGCAGACGCGGATCGGCCGCGTAGCTCCAGATCTCCTGCTTCGGCCACGGCGCAGCGGGCAGCCGCGCGGTGATGCTCGCGAGCGGCGACGTCGCGCGCGCTTCGAGTGTCAGCGTCGCGGTGCCGGCCTCGACGCGCACGCGCAACCGACCGTCCGCATCGAGCCGCGCGGGCCAGTCGCCGGAGAGCGAAAGCGGCGCGAAGCCGTCCGGCAACGCCGGTCCGATGATCTCTTCGCGCGCTTGGCCTGATGCGCCGATCGCGATCTCGGTCGTCAGCATCGCGGGCACGCCATCGGTGATCCGGCGATGGACGCGCAAATCGATGCTGTCGGCTTCGGGTGCCTGAGTTGCCGAGCGGCCGAGCGTCAGATCGTCGCCGTCACGCTGCGCCGGCGCGATCGGTTTGCCGTCGACCGTGAGCGCGAGGAGACCCGCGGATTCCTGCACGCGCAGCGTCTGCGGACGCTCGCTCCAGGGAATGCGCCCGCGGATCTCGTGCGAGCCGACCTCGAGGCGAACCGAGGGCGTGTTCGTTCCGACGACCGGCGCGGCTTTTCCGTCGACGGTCACGTCGACCGGCCAACGCGTCTCGTCGCCCGGCAGCGGGATCGACGATTCGGCATCGACGCGCCAGCGCTGGCGGAAAGTGGCGCCGTCCGCGCCGGCGTCGATGGTAAGCACGCCGGGCCACGCGCAGAGAAAATCCTGCGCGCTGCTGCCGGGCCTGCCGGCGATCAGCGGACACGCGCGGAACTCCTCGCCCTGCGAGACCCATCCGCGCCACGGCTCGAGCACGGACGGGATCGCCGTCTCGGCCTGCGCCGCCATCGCGACGAGAAAACCCGACAGCACGACGAGACGATGCACGAGTGCCCGCATGGAACTCCCCTCGGTGAAGACGATGCCCAGCCTTTGATTACGGAATCGCCGCGGCGATCCGGTCCCCGATTGCAACGCGCGGACGCTCGCCGCGGGGTCAGCCCGCGAACAGCATCCACGCCTGCTCGGCGCATGCCAGCACGAAACCCGCGAGGAAGGAAAGATAGCTGTAGCGCAGGAACCGGTATTTGCGGTGCGCGAGATACCAGCCGATCGAATAGAGATCGTTCGCCATCGTCTCGTAGACCGATCCGTCGGGCTTCATCGCGGCCGCGACCTCGCGCAGGAACCGCTCGCGCGGAAGATGCGCGAAATGCCCGAAGAAGAGGAGATTGAAACCGGCCGGAAATCCGTCGCCGCCGACGCGCGGCGCACGATGCTTCGGCAGCACGGCGAGGATCGCGAAGAACAGCGAGATCAGCGTGAACGCCGCGAGCGTCTGCACGGCGGGACGCAAGCTCACGTCGCCGATGCGGCCGAGCGAAAGCGTCAGCACGATCGACGACACCGTGATGATGATGTTCGCCTTCGTGTCGGCCATGCTCGACAGCACGACGTGATGCTGCTGTGCCGTACGCAGCAACACGTCGCCGGTGTTGCGCTCGGGGACGCGTGAGAACGCGTCCGCAGCCGAAGAAGGTTCGTCCATCGCGATGCCCCGCCCTGCTGCGTCCCGGCGACATCTTAGCAAGCGCGATGGAGGGCGGCGGAATGAAGATCGTTCCCTTCTCCCGCTTGCGGGAGAAGATGGCGCGCAGCGCCGGATGAGGGCATTTTTTTCGAAGTGGCGCGCGCGAAAAGCGCCCTCACCCGCTCCTGCCGGAGCGACCTCTCCCGCGCCGCGGGAGAGGCGACAGAGCTGACGCTTGTGGAAGCTTACGCGGCCTGCGCGACCGCAGGCGACGCGGCAGCCGCCTGCTCGATCGTCACGGCGACCGCATGGATCACGGCGGCGATGCGCGCCGCGCTCTGGATCGCCTGCGCGGAGACGTCGTGCTTCTTCAAGGTCTTCTCGTGCGAGTCGACGCACTTGCCACAGCCGTTGATCGCCGAGACCGCGAGCGAGGCGAGCTCGAAATCGATCTTCGAGCAGCCGGGGTTCGCCATCACGTTCATGCGCAGGCTCGCGCGCATCGTCTCGTATTCGCGTTCCTCGACGAGATGCGTGAACCGGTAGTAGATGTTGTTCATCGCCATGATCGCGGCGGCGGCGCGCGCGGCGTCCTGCTCCTGCGCGTCGAGCACGCTCGCGGCCTGCACCGCGACGGCTTCGGTCAGCGGCTCGTGACGCGCGGCGATCGCGCTGGCGAGCGCGACGATCGCGATCTGCTTCTGCGAAAGGCCGGGAGCGCCGGCTTCGCTCAGCACCGAGTCGAGGTTGAGGCGAAGATCCTTCGCATAGTCGGGTACGCGAGACTTGATCGTGTCGAGATTCATTTCGGCAACTCCTTCGAAGAAGAGCCCGGTCCATGAGGACCGGGCTTAGCTCTAGCTGTCTAGAAAAGTGCGGCAGGATGCCGCTCTATTCTTCGCGGTCCACGGAGGGGCCGCACCCATACAGGTGGCCGGCGACTGCGGGGGCCGCCGGCCGGGACGACATCGTTGGGGAGGGGAGGAGACCGATGCCGTCCGAACTTTGGAGCGCCGCCTTGCGCCGCTCCGGAGTGCCGTAGCCCCTCAATGGGGTTGTCACTCCGATTTGCAATGCCTCGTTTTTGCTTGCTGGAAGTTTTCGCAAGACTGCCCTCACCCTGCCCTCTCCCGCGGAGCGGGAGAGGGAACAGCGAGCGCCTTACGCGGCCTTAAGGACTTCCTCGCCCTTGTTCCAGTTGCACGGGCAGAGCTCATCCGTCTGCAGCGCATCGAGCACGCGCAGGACTTCCTGCGGATTGCGGCCGACGCTGCCGTCGGTTACGTACGCGAAGCGGATGACGCCTTCCGGATCGACGAGGAACGTCGCGCGCTTGGCCACGCCCTCTTCGGCATCGAGGATGCCGAGCGCGGTCGACAGGCGCTTGGCCGTGTCGGCGAGCATCGGGAACGGCAGGTTGCGTAGATCCTTGTGATCCTTGCGCCACGCGAGATGGACGAACTCGGAGTCCGTCGACGCCGCGAGCACCTGGCAGTCGCGATCCTTGAACTGCGCGTCGAGATCGCCGAAGCCCTTGATCTCGGTCGGGCACACGAACGTGAAATCCTTCGGATAGAAGAACACGAGCGTCCACTTGCCCTTG
Organism: Rhodanobacteraceae bacterium; assembly: GCA_035546695.1. Lineage (GTDB taxonomy): Bacteria > Pseudomonadota > Gammaproteobacteria > Xanthomonadales > Rhodanobacteraceae > Dokdonella_A. The sequence continues at coordinate 5,072 of DASZWL010000072.1, forward strand.
TACGTCGCGTTGTCGATGTCCGCGAACGCGGTCTCGAGCTTGTCGATGCCCACGGTCGCCTTGAGCTTGAATTCGGGGAACTTGTCGCCGACGGTCAACATGAATGTCGCTCCTTGTCAGGTGGATGGGATGAATCGATGAAGGGGTTCGCGCCGGGCCGAATGACGAGGCCTTTTGCGCTGACGGAAGACAAGATAGGGATCGGCTTTCCATTACTCAAATCGATTGATAGAATCGCTTTGATAGTTGATATCAATCGAGCTGCCGATGAACCTCCGGGACCTCCGATATCTGGTCGCGCTCGCCGAGCACAAGCATTTCGGCCGCGCCGCGAGCGCGAGCTTCGTCAGCCAGCCGACGCTGTCGACGCAGATCAGGAAGCTCGAGGAAGAGCTCGGCGTCGCGCTCGTCGAGCGCACGCCGCGCAAGGTGCTCTTGACCGAGACCGGCCGCGAGATCGCACAGCGCGCTCGCGAGGTGCTGAACGAAGTCGAGCAGATCAAGCAGATCGCGCGACGCACGAAGGATCCGGAATCGGGCACGGTCCGGCTCGGCATCTTTCCGACGCTCGGGCCGTATCTTCTGCCGCACGTGATTCCGCGCATCCGCGAGCGTTATCCGCGGCTCGAGCTTCTGCTCGTCGAGGAGAAGACCGAGATCGTGCTGCGCCAGCTTCGCGAAGGCCGGCTCGATGCCGGCGTGCTCGCGCAGCCGATTCACGACGATCAGCTGCACCAGCAGTTCCTGTTCGAAGAGCCCTTCCTGCTCGCCGTGCCCGAGCACCATCCGCTCGCGGCGCGAAAGCAGTTGAAGCTCGACGAGCTTTCCGACCAGAGCCTCCTCCTGCTCGAGGAAGGTCATTGCCTGCGCGATCAGGCGCTCGAGGTCTGCCAGCTCGCCGGCGCGGCCGAGAAGAGCGGATTCCGCGCGACGAGCCTCGAGACCCTGCGCCAGATGGTCGCCGCGAACGTCGGCGTCACGCTGTTGCCGACGCTCGCGGTGAAGCCGCCGGTTGCGCAGTCGTCGGATATCCGGCTCATCGAATTCCGCGGCCACGCGCCGAGCCGGCGCATCGCGATGGTCTGGCGCAGGAGCTCGGCGATGGCGCCGTTCCTGAAGCGGCTGGCTGAATTGTTCACTTTGCCGCGCGAGCTGCTCGATGCGCATTCGGCGTGCGCGGGCGATGGCGTGCCGGCGAGTCGCGGCCGGATGCGGGCGGCAGAATCGAAAGGACGGAAACCGGCAAGCAGGTAGCCGGAAAGCACGGCATCGTCCCCCGCTGCTGGAGAAAATCGGAGCGAGGACAAGCTCGCGGCAGCCTGTCCGCAAAATCGCGATAGGCGCCGCCCATCGAACCCATCGCATCTATCAATTTCTATCGATGTCGCGGCAGCGCTACGCTCGCCTCAAGCCGCGTGCCAGCGCGGCCTCCATCTCCAGCCACACGCCACGAGGTGTCACATGGGCAATCTCAAGGGTTCCCGCACGGAAGAGAATCTCAAGGCCGCGTTCGCCGGCGAATCGCAGGCGAACCGCCGCTACCTCTACTTCGCGCAGAAGGCCGACGTCGAAGGCCACAACGACGTCGCCGCGGTGTTCCGCTCGACCGCCGAAGGCGAGACCGGCCATGCGCACGGCCATCTCGAATATCTCGAAGCAGTCGGCGATCCTGCGACCGGACTTCCGTTCGGCGACACGTCGTCGAACCTCAAGACCGCGATCGCCGGCGAGACGCACGAGTACACGGACATGTATCCCGGCATGGCCAAGTCCGCGCGCGAGGAAGGCTTCGAGGAAATCGCGGACTGGTTCGAGACGCTGGCGAAGGCCGAGCGCTCGCACGCGAACAGGTTCACCAAGGCGCTCGGCGAAATCGGCGGCTGAACTTTTCCCTTCTCCCGCTGCGTGGGAGAAGGTGCCGAAGGCGGATGAGGGCACTCTCGCGGCGCCCTCTCACGCTCGCCCTCACCCTGCCCTCTCCCGCAAGCGGGAGAGGGGAAAGCGCGCGAACTCAGCGGAGCTCCGCATGGCGACAGAAACGAAGCCGGCGCGCGAAGGCAGCCTCGACGCGCCGACGCGCCATCCGCTCGACTGGAAGCAACCCGAGTTCTACGACCAGGACGCGATCGACAAGGAATTGCATCGCGTCTTCGACATCTGCCACGGCTGCCGACGCTGCGTCAGCCTGTGCCATGCGTTCCCGACGCTGTTCGATCTCGTCGACGAATCCTCGACGATGGAAGTCGACGGCGTCGCGAAATCCGACTACGCGAAGGTCGTCGACCAGTGCTATCTCTGCGACCTCTGCTACCAGACGAAATGCCCGTACGTTCCGCCGCATCCGTGGAACGTCGACTTCCCGCACCTGATGCTGCGCGCGAAAGCCGCGCGCAACCGCCGAGGCGGGACGCCGCTTCCGTCGAAGATCCTTTCCGACACGACGACGGTCGGCAAGATCGCGACGATCCCGATCGTCGTGAATGTCGTCAACGCAGCCAATCGCGCGAAGCCGGCGCGCAAAGTGCTCGAGAAGACGCTCGGCGTGCATCCGGACGCGCGCCTGCCGACGTTCCATTCGCCGACCGCGCGAAAACGTCTCCGGAATCTCGACGACGGGACGGCGAGCGCGACGCCCGCGGGCCGCACGCGCGGCAAGGTCGCGCTGTTCGCGACGTGCTACTGCAACACGTCGTATCCGCAGGCCGTCGAGGATCTCGCGGCCGTGCTGCGCCATAACGGCATCGCGGTCAAGCTCGTCGAGCGCGAAGTCTGCTGCGGCATGCCGAAACTCGAGCTTGGCGATCTCGACACCGTCGCAAAGTACAAGGAAACGAACATACCGGTGCTCGCGGCTGCGGTCCGTGACGGCTGGGACATCACGGCCGCGATCCCGTCGTGCGTGCTCATGTTCCGCCAGGAATTGCCGCTGATGTTTCCGGACGACGAGGACGTGCAGCTCGTCAGGCGCCACATCTTCGATCCGTTCGAATATCTCTGGCAACGCCATCAGGCGAAGCTCCTCAAGACCGGGTTCGCGAACACGCTCGGCAAGGTCGCTTGGCACGCGCCCTGCCATCAGCGCGTGCAGAACATCGGCCCGAAGACGCGCGACGTGCTCGCGCTCGTGCCCGGCACCGAAGTCACGATGATCGAGCGCTGCTCGGGCCACGACGGCACTTACGGCGTCAAAAGCGCTACGTATGCGAACGCTCGCAAGATCGCGAAACCGGTCGAGAGCCGCATCCGGCAAGCGGAGCCCGATCACTTCGCGAGCGATTGCCCGATGGCGGCGTCGCATCTTGCGCATGGGATGGATGACAAGCCGGCGGCCGAGAGTCCGATCAGCCTGTTGCGCTACGCCTATGGAATCTGACGCGTCCCTCTTCCGCCGCGCTGTTCCCCCTCTCCCGCTTTGCGGGAGAGGGCTGGGGTGAGGGCAATCCAGGTTCGACGCTTCACTCCGAATGCCCTCACCCTGCCCTCTCCCGCAAGCGGGAGAGGGGAAAGACAAAAACTCCCGCGAGCGGGAGAGGAAAGACAGAATCACGATGAACAAACTCACTCACACCGACCTCTGGAAGCTCGAAGACTACGCCCGCGAACGCTCCGCGTTCCGCGCGAAGGTCATCGCGCACAAGAAGGACCGCACGGTCCATCTCGGCCCGCATCTGACGCTCGTCTTCGAAGACCGCATGACGGTCCAGTACCAGGTGCAGGAGATGCTGCGCATCGAGCGCATCTTCGAGCCCGACGCGATCGCCGAGGAGCTCGCGGCCTACAACCCGCTGATCCCGGACGGATCGAACCTCAAAGCCACGATGCTGATCGAGTACGACGACGTCGAAGTGCGCAAGCGCGAGCTCGAGAAGCTCCGCGGCATCGAGGACATGATTGCGATCGAAGCCGGTCGCGCGGCGCCGTCGTTTGCGATCGCCGACGAGGATCTCGACCGCAGCAACGAGACCAAGACTTCCGCGGTTCATTTCCTCCGCTTCGAGCTGACGCGCGAAGCCGTGGCCGATCTTCGCGGCGGCGCGCCGCTCGCGTTCTCGGTGGCGCATCCGCATTACGCCGCGCGCGCCGAAGTTCCCGCGCGCGTCCGCGACGCGCTGCTCGCCGATCTCGGCTGACGCGCTCGCAGGCGGTCCGGCCGGATACGTCCGCTGCGAGCCGAACCGCGCGATCGGCGCGGCAAACCGTGCGACGGCGCCGTCAAAGCGTTCTGCCCGTTGACACGACGCGCCGGCTGAACGCAAATCGGCGCGATGGCTCTTTCCTATCGCTTCGGCGACTTCCGCCTCGATCCCGCGACGCGCGAGCTCTCGCGCGGCGACGCGCCGGTCTCCGTGCCGCCGCGTGCGTTCGATTGCATCGTTTATCTCCTCGAGCATCGCGAGCGCGCTGTCGGCCGCGACGAGCTGATCGCGGCGGTCTGGGGCCGCACCGAGACCGGCGACGGCACGCTCGGCCAGACGATCCTCGCCGCGCGGCGCGCGCTCGACGACACCGGCAAGGAGCAGCACGCGATCCGCACGGTGTTCCGTTTTGGCTATCACTGGGTCGCGCCGGTCGATGCCGTCGAAAACGGGCCGATCGAGAACGCGCCGGTCACGGGCGCGCCGATCGAGAATGCGTCGGCCGAGCCGCCGATGCGAACGGCGGAGCCCTCGCACGATGCGCCGTTGTTCGAAGTCACTTCGGTCGCGCGAGCGAAAACCGCCATGCGCGGTCGATGGCCGATCCTCGTTGCCATCGCCGCGATCGCAGTCGCCGTGCTCGCGTTCGTCGCGATCGAGCGGATGCGAGCGCCGCACGCAAGCGACGCATCTTCGGGCGCGCAAGCAAAAGGCGCGATCGCGCTCGTGCTGCCGGTCGTCGTCAACGCCGGCTCCGGCTACGACTGGGTGCGACTCGGGCTCATGGATCTGATCGGTGCACGATTGCGCGCGGCCGGTATTCCGGTCGTGCCGAGCGACAACGTCGTCGCGCTGACCGGCCACGCCGCGGGCGAACGCGAGATGACGCCGGCGCGACTCGCCGAGACGACCGGCGCGACGCTCGTCGTCGAGCCGCGCGCCGATTCGGTCGACGGGCGCTGGCGCGTGACGCTGCGCACGACGCTCGGCCGCGATCCGCCGCTGACCGCGGCGGGCGAGTCGGCCGACGTGCTCCAGGCCGCACGCACGGCCGCCGACGAGCTCGCGCGCGAGCTCGGCTTCGCGCCGACCGCAACGACGCAAGGCGACGACGATCCGCTCGCGCTCGCGAATCTCTCGCAGCAGATCGAGGCCGCGATGCTGAGCGACCGGCTCGACGCCGCGCGCGCGCTGATCGCTAGCGCGACGCCGGCGCAGCGCGAGCAGCCGGAGCTGCGCCTGCGCGCCGCGCAGATCGCTTATCAGGCCGGCGATTTCGACGAAGCCGAAGCCGGCTTCGACGCCGTCGCGAACGCGGCGTCGGCCGAGCAGGATCCCGTGCTGCACGCACGCGCGGTCACGAACCTCGGCGTCATCGCGGCGATCCGCGACGATCCCGCGCTCGCGCGGCGCCGCTTCGACACTGCGATCGCGATCCTGCAACGGCAGCGCGCTTCGGATCCGCTCGGCAAGGCGCTCATGGGACGCGCGAACATCAACGGGCTCGAGAACCGCTACGACGCAGCGCTGCGCGATTTCGCCGAGGCGCGCGTCGCGTTCGAGAGTACCGGCAATCTGCTCGCGCTCGCGGTGCTCGATTCGAACCTCGCCGCGATGGATCAGCACCGCTTCCGCTACGCCGAGGCCGCGCCGGCATTCGCGCGCGCGGCGCAACGCTTCGCGACGTTCGGCGTCAATGCGGCCGAGCTCAATGCGCTGTCCGGCGCCGCCGAATCCAGGCTCGCGCTGCTCGAGCCGGATGCGGCGCTCGCGATGGAGCCGCGCCTGCGCGAGCTCATCGAGCGCGTCGCCGATCCGGCACGCAAGCGCGGCGGCGAGCTGACGCGCTCCGAGATCCTGATCGCGAACGGCCGGCTGCAGGAAGCCGCCGACGCGATCGATGCTGTCGGACGCGACGCCGCGGCTGCCGACGATCGAGCCGCGATCGTGCAGACGCACATGGCCGCCGCGCGTCTCGCAGATGCGCGCGGCGATGCGCGGATCGCAGCTCGCGAGGCGGACGCGGCGTTGCAGCGCGCGACGGTCGCCGACGACGCACGCGAGCGCTCGCGCACGTTTCGCGAGCGCGTGCGCGCGCTGCTCGACGCCGGAGACATCGCCGCCGCACGCGAAGCAGAGGACGCGCTCTCGTCCTTCGCCGAGCATGACGGTTCCGCACCCGCGCGTTTCTATGCGCACCTCGCGAGCGCCGACGCGGCCGCGGCGAGCGGCGACGTCTCGGCGGGCTCGCTCTATGCCCAGGCATTGGCCGATGCCGACGACTTGCGCATCCCGCTCGACATCCGCGAAGCGGCCAATGCCGACGCTGCCTGGCTCGTCGCGAACGGCGATCTTGCCGGCGCGAGCGCCGCCGCCGAGCGAGTCTCCGGCTGGGCCGCGCGCGACTACGGCTGCGCGCTGGTGCAGTTGCGCGTCCAGCGCGCGATCGGCGACGAGAACCTCTGGCGCGGCGCGCTCGCGAAGGCGCTCGCGCTCGCCGGCGAGCGCGCGATTCCGGCCGCGCTCGCGGATCGCGCGACCGCTTCGCCGGCCGCGTCGGCGACGTCCAAGTGACTGATTGGCTTTGCTTCTGATGCGAAACGAATGTGTCGCTGACGAAACCGCCATGCGCGACGCGAGATCGCGCGTGATGCTGACGGGCGCTCTTTTCCGTAAGGGAATTCCCGGGCGACCCTGATGGTTCAGCCCTTTCGGTGATTCCCTATCCTTTCCAGAACGTGGAGATGTTCATGGTGTCGAAGAAGATGCTCGTGTCGACCGTGCTGATGCTGACCGCTCCGGTCGCGACCTCGTGCCTAGCGGCGGATGGGGATCTCGATCCCGATTTCGGAACCGGCGGCATCGCCTACCTGACGCCCGATCTCGTCGGCGCCCAGGAGCTGACGCCTTACAAGGCGATGGTGCTGCCCGACGGCAAGATCCTGTTCGCCGGCAGTCTCGACAAGCCGACGGGCGTGCCGTTCGAGCAGGAGTATCGCGGCATGCTGACGCGCTTCAACGCCGACGGTAGCGTCGACGGGAGCTTCGGAAACACGACGATTCCGGGCGTCGTGGAGATCCCGGCGCTCGATCCGAACCACCGCATGGAGAACATCGAGTCGATCGCGCGCCTCGACGACGGCTCGTTCGTCGCGGTCGGCATCTCGCAGGTGACCTCGCAGGAGAAGGGCTTCGTCGTCAAGCTGGACGAGAACGGCGCGATCGACACGACGTTCGCCGGCGGCGCCGGCTATGTGCTCGTGCCGCTCTATTATCCGCACGCGGTCGGCATCGACAGCGAAGGCCGCATCGTCGTCGCCGGCGAATCGATCGACATCAGCACGTTCGTCTACACGGCGAATGTCATGCGCTTCAACGCCGACGGCACGCCGGACACGGCGTTCGGCGACAGCGGCACGGCATCGATCGGTTGGAACGGCGCCGGCAACTCGGGCTATCTCGCCGACCTCCTGATGACCGCGGACGACGGAGTCATCGTCGGCGGACGCTACGAGGTTTACGGCAGCGGCCTCGGCAGCGATTTCGCGATCGCGAAGCTCGACGCCACCGGCGCACCCGACGCGACGTTCGGCGACGGCGGCATGCGCGTGTTCCACGATCCGTCCGACGACAGCTCGACGAGCAATGCGATCCAGCACATCGCCGCAACGCCGGACGGCGGCATCGCGTGGGCCGGTTATTACTACGTCCTCGACACCGGCGCGAATCCGATCGTCATCGGCCATCTCGCGGCGGACGGCTCGACCGACGATGCGTTCGGCGACGCCGGAACTCCGGGCTATTTCCGTCCGGCGATCCTGCCGACGGCGTCTTCGATCTATCCGACCGGCCTCATTGCGCAGCCCGACGGCAAGCTCGTCGTCTCGGCGACGTTTTCGGCGTTCCCGGACAAGTCCGAGTTCCTTGCGCTCCGGGCGACCGCGAACGGCCAGCTCGACCCGGATTTCGCGGATGGCGGCGTCTTCGAAGCCGATCTCGCGCCGGACGGCGATTTCAGCGAAGCCTCGACGCTGGCGATGCAGCCCGACGGCCGCGTCATCCTCGCCGGCCGCGCGCACCGGACGACGACCGACGCTTGGCCCGTCGACCTCGGCGTCGTGAGGCTGCTGAACTCGCTCGGGCCGGACGATACGATTTTCGTCGACGGGTTCGATCC
>DASZWL010000073.1:0-4815 GCA_035546695.1 Rhodanobacteraceae bacterium
CACGCGCGCGAAACGATCGCGCTCTCGATTCCGCTCGACGGCGACGCGAAGACGCCACCGATGTTCGCGCGCAACGCAGTCGACGGCTGGGTCGACGCGCGACTCGACGAAACGGCGGCAACCTGGACCGATGCGTTGAATCGCGTCTCGATCCGCGCGCCGAAAGCGCAACCGATCGTCGATACGCTGCGCACGGCACTCGCCGACATCCTGATCAGCCGCGACGGCCCGATGCTTCGTCCCGGCACGCGATCCTATGCGCGCTCGTGGATCCGCGACGGCGCGATGATGTCGGACGCCCTGCTTCGATTGGATCATGCCGACGTCGCGCGCGACTATTTCGACTGGTACGCGCCGTACCAGTTCGCGAGCGGCAAGGTGCCGTGCTGCGTCGATCGTCGCGGCTCCGATCCGGTACCCGAAAACGATAGTCACGGCGAGCTGATCCATCTCGCGAACGAGATCTATCGCTACACGCATGATCGCGCGGCGCTCGAAGCCGCCTGGCCGCATGTCGATGCGGCGGCGCGTTACATGGATACGCTCCGAGCGAGCGAGCGCAGCGTGGCAAACCCCAGCGGCGATCATCTCGCCTTCTACGGCCTCATGCCCGCGTCGATCAGCCATGAAGGCTATTCAGCGAAGCCGATGCATTCGTATTGGGACGACTTCTGGGCACTGGCAGGTTACAAGAGCGCAGTCGACATCGCCGATGCTCTCGGGAAGCGCGATGACGCCACGCGCCTTACGAAATCGCGCGACGAATTCCGCGCCGATCTCTACGCTTCGATCGAGCGCAGCGTCGCGTCGCACGGCATCGACTACCTGCCCGGCTCAGCCGAGCTCGGCGACTTCGACGCGACTTCGACGACGATCGCGCTCTGGCCTGCGGGCGAGCAGGCGTCACTACCGCAGGATCTCTTGCACGAAACCTTCGATCAGTACTGGCAGCGCTTCGTCGCGCGCCGTGACGGGGCGATTGCGTGGAAGGATTACACGCCTTACGAATGGCGCACGGTCTCGACGTTCGTCCGGCTCGGCTGGCGCGATCGTGCGCAGCAGGCGATCGATTTCTTCATGCACGACCGGCGTCCGATCGAATGGAACCAGTGGGCCGAAGTCGTCGGCCGAGATCCGCGCGAGTCGCGCTTCGTCGGCGACATGCCGCACGGCTGGGTCGCGTCGGATTTCATCCGCTCGGCGCTCGATCTCTTCGCGTACGAGCGCGAGTCGGACGAATCGCTAGTGATCGCGGCCGGCATTACCGCGAGCTGGATCGACGGCGATGGCGTCGCGATCGAGCATCTGCGCACGCCGTACGGAAAACTGAGCTACACGCTGAAGCGCGACGGCGACACGATGCGCCTCGACGTCGCGGCCGAGGACATGAAGCTTCCGAAAGGCGGTCTCGTGTTCGCGCCGCCGGTTTGGCCCGGCGCGAGCGCACGCATCGACGGCAAGCGCGCGACGTGGATCGGCAACGAGCTGCGGATCCGCTCGCTGCCCGCGACCGTCGAGATCAGCGCGCCAGACGCCCCGACGCGATGATCGCCTGCGCAGCCGCGCCGAGCAGGCCCGCATCCGCGTGCAACACGACCGACGTCGGCACACGCGCGACGACGGAAGCGAGACGTCCCTTGTCGTCGAAGCGCCGGCGGAATCCGCCGGCTTCGATCCACGGCAACAACGGCCGCACGAGCCCGCCGGTCACGTAGACGCCATCCCACGCGCCGAACGTCAGCGCGAGATCGCCCGCGACCGAACCGAGCTGCTCGCAGAAACGTTCGAGAGCGCGCGCGCAGAGCGCGTCCTCGCTCGCGGCGGCCGTGATGTCTTCCGGCGATGCGAAACGCGGCGATGCGCTTTCCATCTCGCAGAGGATCTCATAGAGGTTGACGAGCCCGCTGCCGCAGAGCACGCGCTCGTGCGAGATGCGCCCGAAACGCGCGGCGAGACGCCGATAGATCTCGACTTCCTCTTCGTTGCCCGGCGCGAAGCTCGCGTGGCCGCCCTCGGTTTCGAGCGGATACGCGCGTCCGTCGCGAACGACGAGCGCGCCGACGCCGAGCCCCGTGCCGGGCCCGAGGATCGCGAACGTCTGCGGCCCGTGCGCATCGAAATGCACGGGCTGCGCCGTCCCGATCACGCGAAGATCGTGCAACTGCAGCAGCGACACCGAGAGCGCCATCGCCGCGAAATCGTTGAGCAGCTTCACATCGCCGAAGCCGAGTTCCTTTTCGATCTCCGCGCGCGAGATCACCCAGGGCACGTTGTTCGTGAGCCGTACCTCGTCGCCGACGCGAACGCCGGCGGCCGCGATCACGAAGGCCTGCGGCTCGCGCCCGCACTCCTCGAGATAACGCTTCACGGCAGCGGCGAAGCTTTCGAACTCGGCCGCGCGATAGCGCCGGGCGCTTTCGACGATCAGGGGATCGTCGGCCGACACGTCCGCGAGCGCGAAGCGAACGTGCGTGCCGCCGACGTCGGCGACGAGCGCGGGTCCGTTCGTCCAGGCGTCGGTCATGCGAGACTCCGCTGCGGCGCGTTCATCGGCCGCAGCATACCGGCTCTTCCGATCATCAGTCTTCGGGCGCGCCGAGCGCGCGGCCGTTGCTCGCGACGATATCGGCATAGACGCGCGCGCTTCGCTTCGGCGTGCGCTTCTGCGTCGCGAAATCGACGTGGACGATGCCGAAGCGCTTGGAGAATCCGAGCGACCATTCGAGGTTGTCGAGCAGCGACCACGCCATGTAGCCGCGCACGTCGCAGCCGCGTGCGATCGCCGCGTGCACGGCCTTGAGATGCTTGCGGAGATAATCGACGCGCAGCGGGTCTTCTATCGTTTCGTTTTCGGCGCGCGGCGGATCGTAGAACGCGGAACCATTTTCGGTGACGTAGACCGGTGGATTGCCGTAGCGGCTGCGCACCCAGTCGAGCGTATCCGTCAGCCCTTCCGGAAAGACTTCCCAGCCGGTTTCGGTGTATGTCGCGTCCTGCCTGACCGGCACGGCCTTCAGCGGATATGCGTGCGGATCGTGCTTCGTGACGCTGCGCGTGTAGTAGTTGACGCCGAGGAAATCGATCGGCTGGCGGATCAGCTCGTAGTCTTCGACGGGCCACGCCGGCCACGCATCGCCGAAGATCTCGCGAAGCTCGGGCGGATATTCGCCCTTGAACACGGGATCGAGATACTGCCGATTCATGTAGGCGTCGGCGCGTGTCGTCGCGGCGCGATCCTCGACCGAATCCGAGGCCGGATATTTCGGTTCCAGATTCACGACGAGTCCGACTTCATGCTTGCCATTCGCGCGATACGCCTTCACGGCCGCGCCATGCGCGCGCAGCAAGTGATGGCTCGCGATCGGCGCCTCGTATTTGTTGCGATGACCCGGCGCGAGCGCGCCGTGCAGGTAGCCGCCGTCGGTGACGACCCAGGGCTCGTTCAGCGTCGCCCACTTCTTCACGCGGCCATCCAGCTTGCGATACATGACGCTCGCGTAATCGGCGAACCAGCCGGCGATGTCGCGGTTGAGCCAGCCGCCGCGATCGTCGAGCGCAGCCGGAAGATCCCAGTGATAGAGCGTCGCGAGCGGCTCGATGCCGCTTTCGAGCAGCGCGTCGACGAGCCGGTCGTAGAAATCGAGCCCGAGCGCGTTGACGTAACCCCTGCCCTCCGGCATCACGCGCGCCCACGCGATGCTGAAGCGATAAGCCTTGAGCCCGAGCGATTTCATCAACGCGACGTCGTCGCGGTAACGGCGGTAATGATCGCAGGCGACGTCGCCCGTATCGCCGTCTTTCACCATGCCGGGCGTGCGCACGAAGCGATGCCAGATGCTCGGCCCCGCGCCGTCGGCGAGCGGTGAGCCTTCGATCTGATAGGCGGACGTCGCGCTGCCCCAGAGGAATCCCCGGGGAAATTCGTAGGTTTCGGGCATCGTCCGCGGGTCCCGTGGCTGGCGGCGGAAGCGTGAAAACGTTTACATTCCGGTTCTGCAGGATAGCCGATCGCATCGGCATTTGGCACTCTCGCGAGGCGCGAGCGGTTGACGCGATGCGTCCGACCCGGAGGATTCCTTGGCGGCGGTACGGCTCGATTCGGTGCGCAAGATCTATGCGAACGGCCAGGTAGCCGTCGCGGACGCGAGCTTCGAGGCCGCCGACGGCGAGCTGCTCGTGCTCGTCGGTCCTTCGGGTTGCGGAAAGTCGACGCTGCTACGCATCGTTGCCGGGCTCGAATCGGTCACGTCGGGAACGCTCGCGATCGGCGGCCGCGTCGTCAACGACATGCCGCCGCGCGACCGCGACATCGCGATGGTGTTCCAGAACTACGCGCTCTATCCGCACATGAGCGTCGCGCAGAATCTCGCGTTCGGCCTGATGCTGCGCAGGACGCCGCGCGACGAGATCGCCGCGCGTGTCGGCGAAGCGGCCGCGATGCTCGATCTTTCCGGCGTGCTGGATCGCAAGCCGGCGGAGCTCTCGGGCGGACAGCGCCAGCGCGTCGCGCTCGGACGCGCGCTCGTGCGCAAGCCTTCGGTGTTCCTGCTCGACGAGCCGCTGTCGAACCTCGATGCGAAGCTCAGGCTCGGCATGCGCGTCGAGATCGCGCGTCTGCACAAGCGCCTCGGCGCGACGATGATCTACGTCACGCACGATCAGATCGAGGCGATGACGCTCGGCGATCGCATCGTCGTCATGAATCGCGGCGAGATCCAGCAGATCGATGCGCCGATGCGGCTTTACGAGAAACCGGCGAACGTGTTCGTGGCGGGCTTTCTCGGGAGTCCGGCGATGAATTTCTTTCGCGGCAAG
>DASZWL010000074.1:0-4839 GCA_035546695.1 Rhodanobacteraceae bacterium
CGGATGCGTCGGCGTCGGGCCGCCGTTGTCGGCGAGCGCGCCGACGAGCGGAGCGGCGACGATCGTGTCGGCCGGAAGCGCGACGTTCGCGACCTGGATGAGATCGTGACTGCCGGCGATCGTATCGGTCGCCGGCGCGGAGAGGTCGAACGCTTCGGCGGCCGCGGTGTTCATCGCGACGATGCTGCTCTCGATCGTGAACGCGACACCTTCGGCGAGGACGTCGATACCGCCGGCGCGCGATGCGTCGTTCGATTCGTTGAGCACGACGGTCGAGTTGTAGAGCTGAAGCGTTCCGCGCGTCTGAATGCCGATTCCGGCGTTGCCGGAAATCGTGCTCGATTCGACGCGCGCGAGACCTTTCCCGGTCCAGAGGCCGCCGCCGACGTTGTCGCTGAACGTCGAGCTCTCGACGCGCGTGTCCTCGTATCCGAATGCGCCCGCGCCGGCGAAATCCACCTCCGCCGGGCCGGAAAGACGATTGGCGGACACGATGCATTGCGAGAGGTGCAGCGTGCCCTGGCTGCAGAGACCGCCGCCCTCGGCGAACGAATAAGTCGCGGGGCTCACCGCGACTTCGTTGTCGACGATCGACGATCGCAACGCATCGATGCCGCGCGCGGCGAACACGCCGCCGCCGCAACCGACGCTCGAGAAATCATTCGACGTCGACGCGCGGCATCCGCTGATGACGACATCCTCGAGCTCGATCGTGCCGAGCGCATACACGCAACCGCCGAGCGCCGCGAGATCCGTATCGTAGACGCCGTCGCTGAGCGTGATGCCGCTCAGCGTGATCGTTCCGCTGCCATATTGCCCGATCAGTCTGCCCGCGCCTTTCGAGGTGATCCGCAAGGCCGACGCGCCGGGCCCGACGAGCGTCACGCCGTCCGGTATCGAGAGCGATCCCGTGGTCAGCGCGATCTCGCTGCAGTCGAGCTGCGCGAGATCAATCGTTCCGCCGTCCGGCAACTCTGCGAGCGCGTTGCGCAGACTGCCTTCGCCGTGATCGTTGCAGTTCGTGACGACGACCGCGCCGTCCGGCGCCGGGCGCGCGGCTGAAGGAAGGGCGACCGACCCGAGCGCCGCTCCGATCGTCAGCGCGAGCTGCGCTCGCGAAAGCTCGTGTCGCATGGGGCGCGCCAGGAACGTACCGATGTCCGGAGGATAACGGACTTCGTCGTGACTCCGGAAACGATCTCAACCGCCGGGCCCGACCAATCCGCCGGCTCGTGCCGCGATGCGGATCAAAACGGCACGAGACTGCCTCGCGCGCTGTCGGCGCGGCGAGCCGGGATCAATGCCGGCGGCGAGGTCCGCGCTCGGTGTGCAAGGCGACGCGGATCATCTCGCCTCCCTGCGATGTTCCGTGCAGCGCCGCGATCGCGTTTCGTGCCGAATGGCCTTCCATCTTCAATTCGGCGAAACCCTTGCATTCGCCGCTGAAGAGATCCTTGGCGAGACGCATCTCGAACACGCGTCCGAACGGCTCGAACAACTGCTGCAACGCGGCTTCCGTCATCGATCGCGGCAGGCCGCGTACGCTCAATGTCAGCATCATCTACTCCTCTGGAATTGCGACTCGCCTCAGCGGCGCCCGTTCGGCTTGGACTTCGGCACGGGCGGCGGCAGCGGTTCGACGCCGTCGAGGATGATGCGCAGGTCGACGATCGTGCGATTCGAACCGTCGCCGTCGAGATCGAGCGATCCCACAACCTTGCGCTTGAGCGAATCGGTGTTGACGTAGATCTCCTGATCGAGCTGAGGCGGCCGCTCGGTGCTGCAAAGCTTGCGATCGAATTTCAGCAGGCTCGTTCCGGGTCGGCGCCAGGGCTCGAGCGGAAACCACTTGTGAACGAGGCCGCTATCGAGCTTCACGGTCACGGACTCGTCAGTGAGCTCGGTGCAACGGCCCAAGCCGACATCAAACGACATGAGATTCTCCTTGCAGAAACGAAAGCGCGGCCGTGCCGCAGCGGCCAGCCTCGTGCTCGTTCGCATCGGGAAACTGAGGGAGGCAGCCACCGAATGCGTGGCTGGCGGGTCGTCAAGTATATCGCTTTGCGGTGTTAAGGCGCCGTTGTAGGCCAAATTCGCCCGCAAGGCGTCAATTTTTATCGCGACGGCGTCGACGGCGCTGGCGATCGTTTGCGAGATGCGGTGCCCCTTGTCGGACGCCCACCGGCAGTGAGGCCACCGTGGCCGAGGCGGATTCACCGAAACATTGCGCGGGTCGCCAATTTGCGTAGAATCAAATGATTCTCATCTGCATTCGTATTGCGAGATCGAATTTCCGCCCCGAATGCTCGCTCGCTTTCTCTTATGGATGGAGGGTTACCGTGAAAAGCTGGCATGTCTTGCTGTTCGCAGCGCTCTGCCTCGCGGGATGCACGTCGGAGCCGACCCGAAGCCCGCACGGCCGGGACGGCTTCGGCGTGCTGGTGATGGCTCACGGCGGCGGCCCGACCTGGAACCGCGAAGTCGAGGCGATGCTCGCTCCGGTGCGCCGCGACTATCCGCTCGAAATCGCTTTCGGCATGGCGGACGCCGCGAGCTTGCAGGAAGGCGTGCGCGCGCTCGAATCGCAAGGCGTGCGCCGGATCGGCGTCGTTCGACTATTCATCAGCGGCGAGAGCTGGTACGAGCGCACCGAGCAGATCCTCGGGATCATTCCGGGCGCCCCGCCCAAGCCCGCGACCGATGCCCATGCCGGCCATGGCGACCACGCCGACCACGGCATGGCGTTCTGGAGGATCGATACGCAATCGAAGTTCGCGCTCAGCAAGGAAGGCCTCGCCGATGCGCCGGAAATGGGCAAGGTGCTCGCCGAGCGCGCGCGTGCGTTGAGCCATGACCCGCAGCATGAAAGCGTGTTGATCCTTGCGCACGGGCCGGGCGACGACGAAGAAAACCGCCGCTGGCTCGCGCAGATCGACCAACGTGCCGATTCGGTGCGCGAAGCCCTGCCCTTCCGGTCGGTAAAGGTCGAAACGCTGCGCGAGGACTGGCCCGAGAAGCGCAGCGCCGCCGAAGCGCGCATCCGCGCATTCGTCGAGCAGGCCGATCGCGATGGCGGTCGCGCCATCGTGATTCCTTACCGCGTGCAAGGCTTCGGACCGTATGCGGACGTGCTGTCCGGACTTTCGTACCAGTCGAACGGCGAGGGCCTCGTGCCGAGCGCCGAGGTAGAGCACTGGGTGCGTCGCCAGGCGCAAGCGCTGCGGGACGACCTGTTGCGCGCACGCTGACTCTGATCACACTGCGCCGGCCGCAACGGCCGGTGTCAGGCAGTAGCCGCGCCGACGGACGGCTTGACCCAGATCATCGCGCCGCAGGGCGATTCGCGCGAGATTGCCGCGATTCGACGCGGATCCGCCCATGTGCAAGCCTATCGGCATCGATGTTCACCTCTCGCAGGCCATAGAGATCGACGGCGCGCCGATGGCGCGTCGACTCGGGCTGGAGGTGGCCGAATTCCGGCGGCTGATGGAGCAAGGCCGGATCGCCGTGCTCTGCGAGCGCGGCACGGGCGAGCATGCGGGACTCTACCGCGTCAGTTTCTATCACGGCGCAAAGCGAGCGCGAGTCGTCGTGAACGGGAACGGGGAGCCGGTGTCGCATGCGGGCTAGCCGCTCCCGACCGCCGCGACGCGACGCGGAATCGTCGGCCTCGGGAATCAACGGCTCGCGCATCATGACCAGTGAACGAAGAACATCGCCTTGGCGAGGATCACGATCAGAATCATGTGGATGAACACGCTGAGATGCGTGTACTTGAAGCGCGCGGAGCTCATGGTGCCGCAGATGGAGTGCCTTATCGCGAGCACGAAATGCACGAGCACGCTCGCGGCGAGCAGGATCTTGAGAGAAAGCAGCGTCCCGAAAGACGATGCCAGCGGATGGGCCAGCGCCGCGCCATACGTCCCTGCCGCCATGGCGATGCCGGAGGCGAAGAGCAGACCGACGAACCAGGGCATGATGCGGCGTCCGCGCCGGTGGACGTGCTCCTCCACCAGCGCCACGCATTTCTCCGGCAGATGGTCACGGATGCCTTCGAGGACGAGGACCTCGAAGGCGACGACACCTATGAAGACCGCGGCGCAGAAGAGATGAATGGTAACCAGAACGCCGTGCAACATCGGGAATCGAAGCCCCGGATTTCAAACGCGATTGCAGGGGATGGTACGTCGTTCGCTACCTTTCTCCCTTGACCGAGATCAAGCCGGCGGCCGCGGCGGCACCAGAGCAGGCAGAGCAACGCTATTCAGCGCTGGAACCTCGATGCACCGATCGCCACCCAGTAGACGATCCCCAGGAAAGCGAACATGAAGAGGATCAGCAGCGGCGCCGCCTGCGACGGCTCGCGCACGGCAACCGCGGCCAGCGCGATTGCAATGACGTCCAGAAAAAGCAACCGGTTGCCGGCCCATCGGTTGAACGACGGAATATTGGCAATACGCGAGTAGTCGACCACGTTCAACGGCCGGGACTCGCCCCCGAATCGCACGGCGAGCGCGATCATCAGGATGATCGGAACAAGGATCAGGAATATGACCATTGCCATGCGTTCACGCTAGCGGTCTGCGGACACGACGGAGTAACCGCATCATAACGGTTCGGATTCGTCGAGAAATCCTGCGATTCTTCGGACGCGGCGTTCGCTTGAAGCGGATCGCGCCCGGCCTCTCGGTGCGCTAGATCGAAGGCCACCAGCACACGACGATGCATCGTCGGCGTGCGCAGGCACGTACCGCATTTATTACTGCAGGGATCGCGCCCGAGCGCAGCCGACATCGAACTGCCCCGCGACACGCGCCGTTCGCAAGAAAACGGAGACTT
>DASZWL010000075.1:0-19848 GCA_035546695.1 Rhodanobacteraceae bacterium
GCCGATGCGCATTGCGCCGTGTCGGCGACCGGCTGGGGCGAGTTCTACATCCGCGCGACCGCGGCGAAGGACATCTGCGCGCGCATGGAATACGCGCACGCGACGCTCGCCGAAGCCGCATCGACGGTCGTCATGGACATCGTGCCGAAGCTCGGCGGCGACGGCGGCGTCATCGCGATCGACGACAAGGGCGACATCGCGATGCCGTACAACACCGAAGGCATGTTCCGCGGCACGATCGACGCCGAAGGACGCGTGCGAATCCTGATCTTCAAGGATCGCTGAGCGGCGCGGGCGAACCGCCGGCCGCGTTTTGATCCAGCACAAGCGAAAGATCGCGTAACGCCGCGAGCAATGTGGCCGGCTCGCGCAGCGCCTTGCGCGCCTTGCCGACGGAAACGCGAACGTCGGCCGGCATCGTGCCTTCATCGATCAATGCGACGGCACGCGGCCGGCAATTCAGCAGCACATCGATCCAGTCCGCCGGCTGCGGCATCGAGCGGCCGCTTTTCGCGAATGTTCGCGTCGCAAAACGGTTCGCGCGGAACGCCGGCGCCACCTGCTCGACGCGCGCGAGCGCCGCGACGAACGCGCGCGATGTGCGCGATTCGGTCTTCGGATCGAGCGCTTCGGACAACGCCGCCAGCGCATCGGCAATGCGCCGCCGCAGCACGCCGGTCGAACGCACCGGAAACACGAGCCACGCCGACGCGACGCCGATCGCGGCGCCGATGACGATCTCCTCGAGCCGCGGCCACAGGATGTGCCGCATCGGCAGGCCCGTGAATCCTTGCAGCAACGCGAGCGCGAGCGTCACGAACAGCGCCCACCACGCATAGCCGAACGGCCGCAGCCACGTACCGAGAAAGACGGCCGCGAGCATCAGCAGAACCGTCGTCGTGTCGCGCCCGCCGAGATGCAGCGCGAACGCGAGCGCCACAGCCGTTCCGGCCGCCGCGCCGATCACGCGCAACACGCTCTTGTACGCAACGTCGAGGCGTCCGCGGTTGCCGCTGTTCACGATGAACGCGGTCAGGACGATCCATGACCAGCGCTCGGGAAAGAACACGAAGCCGACGGCGAACGAAACCGCGAGCGCGGTCGCCATCTGCAAAGCCATGCGCGTCGGCGCGTCGAGTCGCGGGTCCTGCCCGGCTTCGCGAACCGGCATCGCCGATCGCTCGTTCGGCACCGGTTCGATCCAGCCGACGCGATGCGCCGCGAAATGGAACGACGCGACCCAGAAAAGCGCGAGCAGCGCGATCGCAACGGGCTCCAGCCATGCGAAAAGCGTGTCCGAGTGCGCGTGCGGCAGATGCGGCGTCGTCAGGATCGCGACGAACGGCAGCGCGATCAGCGAGCCGATGCGGCCCGCCGTCGGACCGAAGCGCCGCAGCCACAACGAACCCGCGATGCCGATCGTGAAGACGAGCGCACCGAGCCACGGAGCGCGCAGCAGCAGGAAGCCGACTCCGACGGTCAGGAGACCGACAACTGGCAGCGCGACGGCAGCTTCGACCCGTTCGCGCGACGAGCGGTCGAGATGGCTGCGCGAGAGCGCGAGCGAGAGCACGACCGCGAGGATCGCCGGCGCCGGTCGCGGATCGAGAGCGAGCGCGCAAAGCAGCGTCGCGATGACCGCAAGCATCGCGACGACCGCCTCGCGCAGCGCGCCGATCAGGGCCGTGAAGCTCATGCGTTCGTCATCGGCGCAGCACCGCGACCCGCGTTCGGTCGATGCGCGTCGCGCACGTCGCGGCGGCCCCTGCCTGCGCCGCGGGTGCGATCGAGCAAACCCGCACCCATCCATTCGGTCGCGAGCAGCAGCGCCGCGGCGAATCCGAACACGAAGCGCATGTCGCGGTCGGCGCGCTCCTCGCGCTGCACGGTGTGATCGGTCGCGAGCGCGGCGACGCTTTGCGGCGTTTTCGCTTGTGCATAGCCGAGTCCGGCCGCGGACGCGAGCTGACGCAGATAATCCGCGTGCAACGCCGACCGATGCTCCACGACCTCGTCGAGCGCACCCGATGCTTCGAGCGCTTCTGGCGACGACCGCGCGAGCGTCTCGACGAGATTCGGATGAAAGCCCTGCCGCGCTGCGTCGATCGCGGTCCAGTAGCCGACGATGCGATCGTCGGCATCGAGACGCGGCACCGGATGCGGCTCCGTCGAGCCGACGCCGACGAGCCAGCCGCGCACCGGGCCGCGCATCGAGAGAAGATCCGAGAGGCGCGGAACGTCGGTGTGCGGCGCTTCGTCGCCGTCCGTCACGAAGACGAGATCGAGATGGCGCTTCTCCGCCTCGCGAAAGGCGTTGACGACGCCGAGCTCGATGCGCGAATCGCCGTCCCATGCCATGCGCCAGTCGATGTGACGAACGGCCTGCTCGATCGCCGGAAAATGCCGGCAGACTTCGAGCGGCTCGAACAGCGTCACCGCGTCCTCACCCGCGAACAGCGCGAGCGAAACGCGCGAGCCGCACGGCAGCGCCGCCATCGCCGCGACGATCGACGACTTCGCACGATCGAGCCGCGACTCGTGCGGATTGCGCGCGTCGACGTCGCGCACGTTCATGCTTTCGCTGATGTCGACGACGAAGAGCCACGAGAACGTGCGCCCCGGCAGCTCGACGGTCGGCGCGAAGAACACCGGGATCAGCACGAGTGCGGCGAGCAGCAGTCCGACGAGACGCCGCGATGAAAGGAAATGCGCGATGCGCTGCAGCGCTTTCACGGCAGTCCCCGCTTCTCGCTTTCGCGGATCGTCGTCCAGCCGTTGTGCCGGTCGGACTGGATCGACACGGGATCGGTATTGCGCCGCCACCCGGCGCCGGGCTGCACCGGCGCGAGTCGTTCGAGCAATTCGAGGTTGTAGCGCGCGCCGTGCAGCTCCGGATCAATGCGCAGCGCGGCGCGATACGCGTCGCGAGCGAGATCGAGCTCGGCGGGTCCATTGCCCGGCGCATCCTGCAACGCGCCGCGGCTCAGCTTGATCGCGGTTTCGAAGTAGACGTTGCCGAGCGCGAACCACGCATTCGCGGCGAGCACGGGATCGTCGGTGGCCTGCGCGTCGGTCAGGAGCGGCACGGCCTCCTCGAAGCGCTGCGCGCGCTCGAGATCCCAGGCGGCAGCGTACCGTGCGCGCGCATCGTTCGGGAGCGGATGCAGCTTCGCGATCGTGCGATCTCGGATCGCTGCGTCGATGCGCGACGTCGTATGCCATCGTACAAGCGAGAACGCGAGCGAGCCCAGCGCCGCCGCGAGCAGCAGCCATGCGAGCGGCGTCGCCCATCGCATCAGGCGACCCACGACTGCACCTCCATCGCACGCGCCGCGACGAGCACGCCGATGCCGGCGAGCGCGAGCGCGAACAGCGGCGCGCCGAGATCGCGTCGAGGCAAACGCTGCTCGTAGCGTGTCGGCAGGTTGGTCATGCGGCCGACCTCGGCGATCGCGCGTTCGAGACCTTCGGCATTCGTCACCTCGAACATCTCGTAGGGATTGCCCATGCCCGAGAAGAACTCGTGCAGCGAGAGGCTGTCCGTGCTCGTCGTGCGTCGCGGCGCGACGATGCTCGGCTCGTCCTCGCCGCGCGTGTAGATCCAGATCAGCGAAGCGTGGCGCTCGGCGAACAGCGCGCGCAGCTTCTCGCGGTTTTCCTCCTTGATCGTCGCGCCGCCGTCGGAGACGAGCAGCACGACGCGCGACGCGGTAAGCGGACGATCGCGAAAATAATCCAGCGCCAGCGCGAGCCCTGCCGCCGGCACCGTGTAGCCTTCGCTGCGCGCCTCGGCGCTGACGAGACCGGCCTTGACGAGGTCGCGATCGGCGCTGAGCGGCGCGATGCCGACCGGCGAGGAATTGAACGTCACGAGGCCGAACGTGTCGCCGGGCCGCCGTTCCATGAACGCGAGCAGCACGCGCCGCGCCGCGTTGATCTTGTTCTCGGCCTGCGCGCCCTCGCCCGATCCGATCAGCGGATCGGACATGCTGCCGCTGCGATCGAGCACGATGACGATCTCGGCGCCGGCGCCGGACATCGCGCGCGTGCCACCGTCGAGGAACGGCGCTGCCGACGCGACGACGAGCAATGCGATGCTGACGACGCCGGCCGATCGCAACAGCGCCTTCAGCCATCGCGACGCCGCGTCCGCCGGCCAGTCAGAAATACGAGGATACGCAAACGAGCGCATGCCGCGATCGAGCAGCGGCAGCACCGCGAGCGGAAGCGCCCAGAGCAGCCACGGATACGTCCAGTGAAGCTGCCTCAGCACGGCACGCCCCGCTCGCGATCGGCCGCTTCGCGCAGCAGCGCGAGCACATTCGATGTCGGAACCTCGACGTCGTCGCCGGTGCCGTAGAAGAGACTCCACGACGCCGCGAACACGGCTTCGATGCACTCGCGCAGCGGCGCGAGGAACGGCGCGCGCGCGAACAGATGGTCGAGCGTCGACGGATAGAGCGTCTCGCCGGCGCTGCCGCTGAGCGCCGCGTGCAGCTCGCGCAGCAACGTGCGCTGCTCGTCGACCGACGCCGGACGCCGGCGCCGCCAGCGGCGCCACGTTTTCGCGATCGGACCCGGCGAGCGCGGCAGGAACGGCAGGAGATCGAAACGCCACAAGAGATAGGCCGAGCTTGCAAGCGCCACGAGCAGACTCGCGAGTGCCAGCGCGATCCATTTCGTGCGCGGCAGCAACGTCGGCGGCGGCGAAGGCCGAAGCTCGCGATCCCTGTCCGTCAACGCGGACGGCAGCGCCGGCGAGAGCAGGAACGACTGCTCCGGAATATTGACGACCGGTGCCGGAGCGCCGCGAAGGCGAAGCGCGAATTCCGGAAGCGGCACGCGGGCCGCCGCTTCGGTCTCGGCGAAGATCTGGTACGTGACGACGAGCGCCTGCGTACCGCCCGCATCGCGCGGCGCGAGTGACGTGCGGCGAACCTCGAGCCACGGCGCGACGCGGCCCGGTAGCGGCAGCGAACCCGAGTCGATCTCCGCGCCGGGCGGAAGACGGATCTCGACGCGCTCGTCGATCAGGTCGCCGAGCAGATAGCCCGTATCGCGCAGCGTCGTCGTGACGGCGATATCGTCATCGGCGCGCAAGGTGCCGACGAACATCGTCGCGACGCAAAGAGCAGCGATCGCAAGCGCGCGCCTCACGCCGCCGTCTCCAGGAAATGGCGCGTGAGCGCGGCGGGATCGAAGCGGCCGCGCACGACGAAAGGCACGCATCCGGCCGTCCGGCAGATGCGGAGCAATACGTCTTCCCTCTTCCGCTTTTCGGTGCGCAGCGCATCGATCAGGCGCGGGCGCAGCCAGACGAAGCGCTGCTCGCCGGTCTCGAGATCGCGCAAGGTCGCGATGCCGTGCCGGTGCACCGCTTCACCTTCGGCCGGATCGCGCAGCACGATCGGCACGATCGCGTGATGCGCGAGGCCTTGCAGGATCTGGCGGATGTCGTCCTCGGGCCAGAGGAAATCCGAGACGACGAATACGAGCGCGCGCCGGTTCGGCAACTCCGGGATCACGCGCAGGAGGCCGCGCGCGCTGGAGCCCGACGGCTCGAATCGTGAAAGCCGCCGATCGATCCACTCGGCCGCTCCGCGCTGCACGCGCACCGGCAGCGCGAGCGCGTCCTGCGGCGTCTCGTTCGCGGCACGCAAACCGAACGCATCGCCGTTGCGCCACGCCGTGCGCGCCAGCGCGACCGCGATCCGGCGCAACTGATCGAGCTTGTCGTAACGGCCGACGTAGCGCATCGAAGCCGACACGTCGGCGAGCACGATGACCTTCAGCGCCGAGTTCTGCTCGAACTCGCGCACCCAGATGCCGCCGAACGGATCGCGCAGCGTCGCGCGGAGATCGAGTCGGCGCGGATCGGCCTGTCCGCGCAGCGGCACGCTCGCGCGCATGAGATCGCCGATGCCGGAATCGATGCCGCGGAATGCGCCCGGCCGAAGGCCCGATGTCTTCCAGCGCACGCGGTATTCGACGAAGACGCTCGCCTCGTCCACGATCCCTTCCTCTACGGTAACGGCACCGCCCGCAGGATCGCGGCGCAGAGCTCGCGGCCGAGCCGGTCGCGCTGCAGCTCGTAGATCGGCTTGAAGAACACGCGGTGCGCGATGACCTCGTGGAACACGGCGCGCAGATCTTCCGGCGAAAGATCGTTTCGTCCGTCGAGCCAGGCCGAGACTTTCGCCGCGCGCACGAGCATGCTCATGCCGCGCGGGCTCGCGCCGGCGGCGATCAGCTCGTCCATGTCGACGCCGTCGAGCGTGATGCCGTATTCGGAAGGCGCCTGCGTCGCGCGCCGCAGATGCTCGACGAAGGCCTCGACCGCCTCGCGCGTACGGACCGCCGACTGGATCGCCGCAGCGACCTCAGGCAGGCTGCGATGATCGACGAGATCGGACGTGATCGCGGCGATCAGCGCATCGGTATCGTGGAAGCGCGTGTCGAACATCAGCTGCCGGTGGATTTCCGCGGTATCGTCCGGCGCGATCGCGATCTCCATCAGGAAGCGGTCGCGCGCCGCACCGGGAAGCTCGAACGTCTCTTCCTTTTCGACACGGTTGCGATCGGCGAATACCTGAAGATACGGAAACCGGTATTCGGCATTGAACGCCGTGACGCTGCGCTCGGCCATCACGCGCAGCAGCAGCGAATGCACCTGCGGCCGCGCACGATTGATCTCGTTGAAGAAGAATACCGACAGCGCTTCGCCGTGCGTCAAGAGCGGTCCGGGGTCGACACGCGGACGACCGTCGCGATCGATGTGCGTGTGGTAGACGAGATCCTGCGGCATCAGGTCGATCGTGCCTTCGACGCGCTCGTAATCGCCACCGAGCGCGCGTGCTGCCGCGCGCAGCAGCGTCGTCTTGCCGACGCCGACGTTGCCTTCGAGCAGCACATGGCCGCGCGCGAACACCGCGATGGTCAGGAGACGCACGGCGCGATCGAGCCCGAGCACACAGCCGTTCAGCGCGCGCTCGAACGCGAGCGCGCTGTCGCGCCATTCGGAAAGGTCGATGCCGGCTCCGCACATGCGCGCGAGCGTAGTCGGGGGCGCGCATACGCACAAGCACGAAAAACGGTCGCCCGGATCACTGTCGCGCGGGTGGCGCAAAGTGATCCGCGAGCCGTGTCTTTACGGTACAGACAGCGTGATCCGACGTTCGACGATTGAATGCGAGAGCGATGGCCTCGCAATCCCATGGGATCGGCCTTGGCCCATCGCTTCGGATGCCGCGAAGAATGGTGGGCCGAGGCCCACCCTATGCGTTGCTATGGCATCACGATTCCGGCGCTTCTACGCGAACGGGTCGCGACCAGTCGAACGCGACGACGAGACGGCCGCCATCGGCATCGTTCGCTTCGATCCTCGAAGGACGTCCATCCGTGGAGCAGATCCAGATCCTCGCGTCGCCGTCAGCCGTCGCGCCGGGCAACTGTCCGCTCGCACGGAAGCGATAGACGCGTTGCTCGCACGAACGCGAGCGGGCGTGGCCTTCCTCATGCACGTCGTGCACCGATGCGATCGCGCGCCTGATCGAGGCGGTCGAGAATGCCGTGACCGGAATCGCGTCGCGTGCCACCGGCGTCCAGACGCCGAGCACGTCGATCCACGCGCCGGAAGGCAGCGTGACGAAGTCGATCAGCTCGGTCTCTGCGCGGATCCGATCGGGAAACACGACTTCGATCGTGCCGCTCGTCGGCGGCATGTCGGGGCCGAACACGGGACCACTGACGTTCGCGCGGAATCCGCCGGCCGCGACGACACGTTCGAGCGCGCTCTGCACGTCGGCTCGCGCGTCGGCCGATGCAGGAGACGGCAGCGCGAGTGCGCTCGCGGAGAAGACGAAGATCAGCAGGAACGGACGCATCGACGGATCCAACGGAACGGATGTCGCGCGAGTATCGTTCCGGAATGATGAACGGAAGCGGCGGTGACCGCATCAGAAATCCATAGGGTGGGCCTTGGCCCACCATTCATCCGGCGTCGAAAGCGGTGGGCCGAGGCCCACCCTATGCGGCTTCGCGCCCCCTTCAGACGATTTCCGCGATCGATTCGCGCAGCCAGCCGGCGATCCGCTCCGCCCACTCGCGCTGACCGTTCGCTTCCGCGACGAGATCCTGCCGCACCTCGATTTCGACGTGCGGAATGCCGCGCCGCTCACCGTGAATCGGGATCGCATAGTCGGTGCCGTCGCTGACCGAATACGGCTCGTTGTCGCCGGCGGTCCAGCGTCCATCGGCACGGATGCGCGCGAGCATCGCGTGCGCAAGACGCGTATCGCGGTGATAGAGCATGCCGATCTGCCAGGGACGCGCGGCGTCCATGTAGACCGGCGTGAAGCTGTGCATCGAGATCAGGAACACCGGCCGCGCCGACGCCTGTCTTCGATCGAGCTCGGTCGTGATCCGATCGTGATACGGAGCGAAGATCTCGGCGGCGCGCGCCTGCTTCTCTTCCGGCGTCAGCGAAAGATTACCCGGAATGTCGGTGCGCTCGCTGCGGCTCGCGATCGACGTCGGCGCATCGAGCGGCCGGTTGCAATCGATGACGAGGCGCGAGTACGTCTGCGCGATCAGTGTCGCATCGAGCATCATCGAGAGATGCGAGGCGACGCCGAGCGCGCCAATGTCCCAGGCGATATGACGCCCGAGCTCGCTCTCAGGCAAGCCGAGCGTGCCGAGCAAGCGCGGAATACGGCGGCCGGCGTGATCGCAGATGACGACGATAGGCGACGCGCCCGCTTCGTTCTCGACGCGGAACGGCGCGGGCTCGTCGTCCGCGAGCAGTCGATACGGGGCGGCGACTTCCTCGGCGCGATCCATGCGCGCGATTGAACGGCATTCGGCGAGCCGCGGCAATCCCGTTTCAGGCCGAAAGCGGCCAGCAACGCAGGATTTCGTGGCGGGCCTCTGCGCCGAGCCGGCTGTCGATCAGCACGAACTCGTGGACCGGCCACTCGATCGGCGCGATCGGCGTCGGCGGCAACGCGCGATCCGCGCCGCGCAGGATCGTCACGTGCGCCGCGAAGTCTTCCCCATGACGGATGCGGCAGCCTTCGGCGCGCAGCTCCGTCGCGATGCTCGCGTGCAGCGCGGCGAGTCCTTCCGCGATGTGCGAGCAGCCGAGCCACCACGGAATGCTGCGGTTCGCGAAGCTGCCAGCACGGTCGAGCGCGAATTCGAACGCCGGTACGCGCACGCGATCGCCGGCCGCGAGCGCCGCGCCGACGAGCGCATCGGGCAGGCGCGCATGCGTGCCGAGGAATTGCAGCGTCAGGTGGTAGCGATGCGGCTTGATCCAGCGTCCGCGCGGCGCGCGCTCGTGCGCGAGACGTCTCGCCTCGGCAGCGATTGCGGTACGTACGTCCTCGTTGGGCTGCAATGCGAAGAAAAGATTGCGCGTGCCGCCTGCCGCCGCATGCCCGATCCCTGGAAGCGGCCTCTGCTCCATGATCGCGATCCCTCGCCGAGCATGCGTCGGCGCGTCAGCCAAGCTTCGCTCAGCGCTCTCCCATGTAGTCGGCCTTGCCGAGCTCGACGCCGTTGTGGCGCAGCAGATCGTACGCGGTCGTGACATGGAAGAAGAACTGCGGGATGCCGTATTTCAGGAGATAGCTTTCGCCGCCGTCGAACTTGCGTTCGCGCGGCGTGCCGGGGCGCAGTACGACCTCGCGCTGCTCGGCGCCGTCGAATTTCGCGGCATCGATGCCGCCGATGAACTTCAGCGTCTTCGCGATACGCTCGTGCAGATCGGCGAACGTACGCTCGTTGTCCTCGTACGACGGCACCTCGACCGCGGCGAGCCGCGCCGGCACGCTCTTGGCGAAATCGCAGGCGATCTGCACCTGGCGCACGAACGGGAACATGTCGGGGAAGAGTCTCGCCTGCAGCAGCGCATCGGGATCGATCTTGCGCTCCTCGACGTGCTTCTCGGTCTTCGCGAGGATGCGGTCGAACGCTTCGAGCATCTTGACGAACATCGGCACCGAAGCCGAATAGAGCGGATGAGCCATGGCAGTTTCCCGTCGGAAAAGCGCTCAGCATAGCGGTTCGCCGTTTCGCTCGCGAGAGCATGTGGTAAAACGCGGCGGATCTTTACGCAGCGCTCAACCCGTGCCGGCGACGAGATCGCGGGAAAGCGGCGGCATTTGCGTGCGCAGCTTCGGCAGCGCCTGCGGATACTCGCGCGCGACGAACGCGATGAGGCCTTCGCGGACGAGGCAGCGCAAATCCCAGTTCTGCGACGATCCCGAAGAGCTGACGAGCGCGCGCAGCTGCATCGCACGCTCGTTCGCGTCGGTGACTTGCAGCACGCAGACGCGGCGGTCCCATTCCTTCGCCCCTTCGCACAGGCGCTTCAGCTCGCCTCGCAGCGGCTCGAGCGGCAACGCGTAGTCGACCCAGAGGAACACCGCGCCGATGATGCGCGAAGTCGTGCGCGTCCAGTTCTGGAACGGCTTCGAGATGAAGTATTCGAGCGGAAGCACGAGACGGCGCTCGTCCCAGATGCGCACGACGACGTATGCGCTCGTAATCTCCTCGACGCGTCCCCATTCGCCTTCGACGACGAGCACGTCGTCGAGACGGATCGGCTGCGTCAGCGCGATCTGTACGCCGGCGAGGAGATTCCCCAGCACCTGACGCGCTGCGAAACCGGCGACGAGACCGGCGAGACCTGCCGATGCGAGGAGGCTCGTGCCGATCTGCCGCGCGGCCGGAAACGTCATCAGCATCGCGGCCGCTCCGATCAGCACGAGAATGCCGATCGCGATGCGGCCGAGCACGCGCGTCTGCGTCAGTACCCGGCGCGCGGCGAGGTTGTCCTCGATGTCGATCGTGTGTCGCGAGACGATCGCGGCCTCGATACCGGCGACGAAGCGGACGGCGAGCCACGTGAACACTGCGATGACGCCGAGCGACGCGACGTGGATCAGGCCCGGCAGCCAGTCGAAATCGGGCGCCTTCTGCTCGATCGCGAGCGTCACGGCGAGGAGCGGCAACAGAATGCGCGCCGGACGATCGACTCGAACGAGCACCGTGTGCACGACACCCGTATCGGGCAGCGTGCGCCGGATGACGAGCCTCGCCAGCGCATGGACGGCGACGCCGAGCGCGAGGCCGAGCACGACGAGAATCGCGAGCTCGACTCCGGAAATTCCGATCAGCGACCGGATGCGATCCGGCACAGGCTCCTCCGGGACCGACGAAGAACCCGCCGTACTCTAGGAGCGGCTTGCCAACTTCCGGTGAATGCGACGCGCGCCCGGCGAAGCGCGCGCCTCGGTCAATGCCGCTCGTTCGCCGTCGCGTCGCGGCGTGCGCGGAATTCGGAATCGGCCGACCAGTCGGGCCAGCGATCCGAGTTCGCGAGGTCGGCGCCGACGTCGTAAAGAACGCCGAGCGCCTGCACCATGCCGGCGAACGTCCAGTCGGCGCTCCATTCGTCGGCGGGCTGGTGATAGCGGTTCTTCGTGTAGTCCTTGCTCGCGGCTTCGCCGGCCGCGACGCCGCCTTCGACGAGATCGTTGCCCGATCCGAACGAGAGCGCCGGCACGCCCTGCTTGGCGAACGAGAAATGATCGGAGCGGAAGAAGTGGCCGGCTTCCGGATGCGGATCGGGCGAATAGACGAGACCGTCCTTTTTCGCGTCCGCGATCAGAAGATCCTGCAGGTCGGATTTCGCGCTGCCCGAGGTCGTGAAATTGCGTGCGGCGCCGCCGGGCTTCAGCGCGTCCATGTTCAGCACGGCGACGGTTTTCGCGAGCGGATAGAGCGGCTTCGACGCGTAGTACTCCGAGCCGAGCAGGCCTTTCTCCTCGGCGGTCACGTTGAGAAACACGATCGAGCGCTCGGGCTTCGGTCCGTGCGCGAACGCGCGGCCGAGCTCGATCAATGCCGCCGTGCCGGTCGCGTTGTCGACCGCGCCGTTGTAGATGCGATCGCCTTTCGCGTCGGGCATGCCGATGCCGAGATGATCCCAGTGCGCGCTGTAGATGACGGTCTCGTCGGGACGCTTGCTGCCTTCGATGCGTCCGACGACGTTGTGCGAGGTGATGACGCTCGTGTCGACGGCATAGTCGGCCGAGAACGTCGCGTCCTTCAGCACGACCGGCTTGAATGCGCGCGTCTGCGCTTCTTTCTTCAGCGCGTCGAAATCGAGACCGCTTCGCTTGAAGAGATCGACGGCGAAGTCGCGCTGGATCCAGGCCTCGATCTTCGGATGCACTGCGGATGGCTTGTCGCGGACGACGTCGAACTGCGTGTTGACGTTCGAGTTCTTCACGGTCGCCCATCCGTACGAGGCGGGATCGGTCTCGTGGACGACGAGAAGTCCGAGCGCGCCCTTGCGCGCCGCTTCCTCGTATTTGTACGTCCAGCGGCCGTAGTACGTCATCGCCTTGCCGCCGAAATCGCCTTTCCCGGTTTCGAAATCGGGATCGTTGATCAGCACGATGCCGATCTTGCCGTGGAGGTCGATGCCCTTGAAATCGTCCCATTTGCGCTCCGGCGCCTCGACACCGTAGCCGAGAAACACGAGCGGCGCGTTCTTCGCCGCGACCGACTTCGAGCCGTCGAGCGCGGCGCGCACGGCGATCTCGTCGCCTTGCGTCAGGGTCTGGGTCTTGCCCGCGACCGTGACGGCGATGCGCGGCGTGCCCTCGATCTCGGCGCGGAGCAGCGGCACGGCTTCCGTCCAGCTGCGCTTGCCGTTCTCGAGATCGCCGCCGGGCTCGAGTCCCGCGGCCTTCATCTCCTGGATGACGTAGGCGACGGTCTTCTTCTCGCCCTCGGTCGCGGGGCCGCGGCCCTCGAACGCATCGGAGGAAAGCGTCCTCACTTCATCGGAAAGACGCTTGCCGTCGAACGACGGCGCGGCAGCGGAGAGCGCGGCGGACGCGAACGTCGCGGCCGCGAAAGCGAAGATCGCACGCATCAAGACACTCACCTCGTTCACGAAAGCGAATCGCGATCCTAGAACGCGAGCGCGGCGAAGGTCCAGTCTCGCGGGCGCGCGCGGCCCTGCATGCGCCAGCGGCGCTACACTGCGGCTCCCTCGATTCTCATGTGGCCGCCATGAAGCCGAATCCCGCCTACGTCAGCGCCGTCATCGACGGCCTGCGCACGGCGCCCTATCCTGCGCTGATCGGCATGACGATCGCGGAGCTCGAGCTCGACCGCTGCCGCATCGAGCTCGAGCTGCGGCACGATCATCTGCAGCCGTTCGGCATCGTCCACGGCGGCGTCATCGCGACGCTGATCGACACCGCGACGTTCTGGGCCGCGTTCATGCGATTGCCCGAAGACGCCGGCCTCGTCAACGTCGATCTCAAGCTCAACTATCTCAAGGCCGTCGTCAGCGGACGGCTGCGCGCCGACGGCGAATGCCTGCGCGCGGGACGGCAGATCAGCTACACGATCGCGAGCGTCTACGACGCGAACGACGAGCTCGTCGCGCACGGCACGTCGACGATGATGGCGCTGCCGGGCAAGGGGCTCCGCATCGGCGTGCCGAAGTTCATCGCGGACTGAAACGCGTTACGCCTGATCGGCAGCCCCGACGCGACGCCGCACGGCAGCCATGTCGCGGATCGGACGGATTTCGACGCAGCCAGTCGCGGTCCATGGGAATTCCGACGCGATGCGCACGGCTTCGTCCATGTCGGCGGCCTCGATGAGATTGAAGCCGCCGAGCATTTCCTTCGTTTCGGCGAAAGGCCCGTCGACGACGTTGACCTTGCCGGCGCGAACGCGCACGGTTTTCGCGGTCGCCGGCGCTTCAAGCTGTTGCGATTGCCTGAGACTGCCCTGCTCGCGCAATTCGTCCGCGTGGATGAAGCACTCGCGCATCATCGTGTCGGCTTCACCAGCGGGAAGTGCTTCTAGCAGCGAGTCGTCATTGTAGATTAGAAGCAGAAATTGCATCGATGTTCCGTCACATGTTTCGCCGGTATTCGCCGCCAACCTCGTACAGCGCGTGGCTGATCTGGCCGAGGCTGTGCGTCTTCACCGCATCCATCAGCGAAGCGAACACGTTGCGGCGCTCGCGTGCGGTCGCCTGCAACGGCTTCAATCCATCCTTCGCGTAGCCGTTGCGCGCGGTCTGGAACGCCTTGACGTTCTCGATCTGCTGCGCCTTTTCTTCGGGCGTCGAGCGGATCAGCTCGATCGTCGTCGTGATGTCGCCGGCGTGCTCCTTCGGCAGATACGTGTTGACGCCGATCAGCGGCAATGAGCCGTCGTGCTTCTTCTGCTCGTAGTAGAGCGATTCTTCCTGGATCTTGCCGCGCTGGTACATCGTGTCCATCGCGCCGAGCACGCCGCCGCGCTCGCTGATTGCTTCGAATTCCTTGTAGACGGCTTCCTCGACGATGTCGGTCAGCTTGTCGATGATGAAGCTGCCCTGCCACGGGTTCTCGCAGAAATTCAACCCGAGCTCGCGGTTGATGATCAGCTGGATCGCGACCGCGCGGCGCACCGATTCCTCGGTCGGCGTCGTGATCGCCTCGTCGTACGCGTTCGTGTGCAGCGAGTTGCAGTTGTCGAACAACGCGTAGAGCGCCTGCAGCGTCGTGCGGATATCATTGAACTGGATTTCCTGCGCGTGCAGCGAGCGGCCCGACGTCTGCACGTGATATTTCATCATCTGGCTGCGCGGCGAAGCTCCGTAGCGCTCGCGCATCGCGCGCGCCCAGATGCGCCGCGCGACGCGGCCGATGACGCTGTATTCCGGATCCATGCCGTTCGAGAAGAAGAACGACAGGTTCGGCGCGAAGTCGTCGATCTTCATGCCGCGCGCAAGGTAGTACTCGACGATCGTGAAGCCGTTCGACAGCGTGAACGCGAGCTGCGAGATCGGATTCGCACCAGCCTCGGCGATGTGATAGCCCGAGATCGACACCGAATAGAAATTCCGGACCTTGTGCTCGACGAAGAACTGCTGGATGTCGCCCATCATGCGCAGCGCGAATTCCGTCGAGAAGATGCAGGTGTTCTGCGCCTGGTCTTCCTTCAGGATGTCGGCCTGCACGGTGCCGCGCACGATCGCGAGCGTTTCGGCGCGGATCCTCGCGTACGTCTCGGCGTCGAGAATCTGATCGCCGGTGACGCCGAGCAAACCGAGCCCGAGGCCGTCGTTGCCCTCGGGCAGCATGCCGGCATAACGCGGACGCTCGCATCCTTCGAAGAGCTTCTCGATCTTCGCGTGCGCTTCGTCCCAGCGCGACTGGTCCGCGCGCAGATATTTTTCGACGGCCTGATCGACCGCGGTGTTCATGAACATCGAGAGGATGATCGGCGCGGGACCATTGATCGTCATCGACACCGACGTCGTCGGCGCCGAGAGATCGAAGCCCGAGTAGAGCTTCTTCATGTCGTCGAGCGTCGCGATGCTGACGCCCGAATTGCCGATCTTGCCGTAGATGTCGGGACGCTCGGCCGGATCCTCGCCGTACAGCGTCACCGAATCGAACGCCGTCGAAAGGCGTGCGGCCTTCTGACCGATCGACAGATAATGAAAGCGGCGGTTCGTGCGCTCGGGCGTGCCCTCGCCCGCGAACATGCGCGTCGGATCCTCGCCGGTGCGGCGATATGGATACACGCCACCGGTGTACGGATACGCGCCCGGCAGGTTTTCCTTGCAGAGGAACGTCAGGAGCTCGCCCCAGCTTTTGTACGTCGGCGCCGCGATCTTCGGCACCATCTGGTGCGACAGCGATTCGACGTAGTTGTTGCCTTCGACCGGCTTGCCGCGCACTTCGTAGACGTAGTGCTCGTCGGTGATCGACTTGAGCCGTTGCGGCCATTCGCGCAGCAGCGCGATCGATTCGGTCGTCAGCGATTTCAGCGCATCCTGGTAACGCTGGCGCAGAACCAGCACACTCCTGTCGACCGATAGGGTGGGCCTTGGCCCACCGCTTTTTTCTTCCGAATCGCCGTCGAGGTGGGCTGAAGCCCACCCTATGGGGTCGTCGGGGTCGTAGAGGTCGAGAGGTTTCGGGAGCTTCGGATCTTCGACTTCGTGCAGTGCCTGCCACATCGCCTGCGCGCGATCGGCCGCTTCGGCCTGCTTCTCGATGTCGGCATTGATGCCGCGGCCCTGCTCCGCGATCTCGGCGAGATAGCGCACGCGCTGGCCCGGAATCAGCACGGTCGCGCGCGGTTCCTTGAGCGACGTGTCGATCTCCGGCGTGAATTTATCGGCCGGTACGTGCAACTTCTCGCGCAGCAGCCGACAGAGATTCGCGAACATCCAGGTCACGCCGGGATCGTTGAACTGGCTCGCGATCGTCGGATAGACCGGAATCTCGTCGTCCTTGAGCTGGAACGCGACGCGATTGCGCTTCCACTGCTTGCGCACGTCGCGCAATGCATCCTCGGCGCCGCGCTTGTCGAACTTGTTGAGCACGACGAGCTCGGCGAAATCGAGCATGTCGATCTTCTCGAGCTGGCTCGCGGCACCGTAGTCGCTCGTCATCACGTACATCGGGAAGTCGACGAGATCGACGATCTCCGAATCGGACTGGCCGATACCCGCGGTCTCGACGATCACGAGATCGTAGCCGAGCCCCTTGAGGCACGCGATGCAATCCTTCAGCACGACGTTCGTCGCCGCATGCTGGCGGCGCGTCGCCATCGAGCGCATGAAGACGCGCTTCGAGCGCAGCGAGTTCATGCGGATGCGATCGCCGAGCAGCGCGCCGCCCGAGCGGCGGCGCGTCGGATCGACCGCGAGCACGGCAATGCGCATTTCCGGGAACGCGTGCAGGAAGCGCAGCAGCAATTCATCGACGACGCTCGACTTGCCGGCACCGCCGGTGCCGGTGATGCCCAGGACGGGCGCGGCGCGCAGCCGGGATTCGGGATTCGGGATTCGCGATTCGATCGGGCGCTGCCACTGCTTGCGCAGCAACGCGAGCTCCGGTTCGCTGAACGCGCCGTCCTCGAGTGCGCTCAGCATTCGGCCGATCGCGATCTCTTCGTCGAGCGATGGATTTCGCGACAACGCGGAATCCCGAATCCCGAATCCCGAATCCCGGCCTTCGCCCGCCCGCCGCACCACATCCTCGATCATCGCGACGAGCCCGAGGTGCATGCCGTCGTTCGGATGGTAGATGCGCTCGACGCCGTAGGCTTGCAACTCGGCGATTTCCTCCGGCGTGATCGTGCCGCCGCCGCCGCCGAACACGCGCACGTGACCCGCGCCGCGCTGCTTCAGCATGTCGACCATGTACTTGAAGTATTCGACGTGGCCGCCCTGATACGACGACACCGCGATCGCGTCGGCATCTTCCTGCAAGGCCGCGCGCACGACATCTTCGACCGCGCGGTTGTGGCCGAGATGGATCACCTCAGCGCCCTGCGCCTGGATCAGCCGGCGCATGATGTTGATCGCGGCGTCGTGGCCGTCGAAAAGGCTCGCTGCGGTGACGAAGCGCAGCGGCGCCCGCTCGGCCGAAGGTTCGCTGACAATGTGCTGTGCAGTCGTGCTCATGCGGGATTCGCTGCTCGGAAAGCCAGAGCGCGAATTGTACCCCGTCGGCGCGATGGCCCGGCTCCCGCGAGGCGCGGACGCGCGAGGACGACCGTGCCGCGGCCGCGCGCGACGGCGATACGGTGTTTCGGCCTATTTCGGCGCGTTGACGCGAATCACGTCGTCGTAGCGGATGTCCTGCGTCGTATGCGACTTGCGGCCCATCGCCTCGCCGTCGCTCTCGGCATGGACGATCCGTCCCGCGGCGCTCACGAGGATGCGGTTCGTCGACATCACATGCATGCCCATGATCGTCGTGTCGACGTCGTACGTGTACGCATGAACGGGCTGGCCGTTCCAGGTCGTCGCGCCGGCATCGATCGCGTTCTTCGTGCCGGCGCGCACCTGATCGATCGTCGTCGGGACGAATTGCCGCACCATGCCGCCGAGGTCGATCGGCGGCTTCGTCCAGTTTCCGCCGACGCGCATCCACGAGCCTTCGGGAAGGATGATCATCTCCATCCTGTCGTTCGTGAAATGGATGCGCTCGACGGTGTCGTACTCGCCGTGCGATTTCATCGCCTCGCCGTTCGACGCGGTCGTGATGTCGACCGCGAAGCGCGAGCCCATCATCTTCTGATAGGCGTTGAACACGTCCTCACGCGCATCGGCCGCGCGCGACGCACCTGGTGCCAGGACGAGAGAAGCCAGCCAAAGCGCCGGCGCGAGCCGGCTTGCCGCGATTCGCATGAAGCGTTCCCCAGTCTGCGATCCCGCGGCATCTTGCGCGATGCAGGCCCTCGCGGCAAAGCCTCGGGTCGGCCGATTCGCACTGTCGCCACCGGACGATGCTCGCTACACTACGCGCCGCAAACGGCCGTCGGCCGCTGATTTTTCGAGAAATCCCCTCAAATAAACAAACAGTTATCCGGCATATCTCAAGTGATTTTGCCGGAATCGGTCGCGCCCGTTTCCGATGCGCGCAAGCTGCAGCTGGAGATCGAACGATGCTTTTCGAAACGATTGCGGAAACCGGTCACGAGCAGATCGTCTACTGCCACAGCAAGGACGCGGGCCTGAAGGCGATCATCGCGATCCATAACAGCGTGCTCGGCCCCGCGCTCGGCGGCCTTCGCATGTGGCCTTACAAGAACGAGTCCGAGGCGCTGAACGACGTGCTGCGTCTTTCGCGCGGCATGACGTACAAGAACGCGGTCGCGGGCCTCAATCTCGGCGGCGGCAAGGCGGTCATCATCGGCGATCCGGCCAAGGACAAGTCCGAGGCGCTGTTCCGCTCGTTCGGACGTTTCGTCAACTCGCTCAACGGCCGATACATCACGGCCGAGGATGTCGGCATCGACGTCAACGACATGGAATGGGTGTTCCGCGAGACCGAATTCGTGACCGGCGTGCACCAGGTGCACGGCGGCTCGGGCGATCCTTCGCCGTTCACGGCGTTCGGCACGCTGCAAGGCCTCATGGCCGCGCTCGCCCACAAGTTCGGCAACGAGGAAGTCGGCAAGTACAGCTACGCCGTGCAGGGCGCAGGACACGTCGGCCTCGAGTTCATCAAGCTCCTGCGCGAGCAGAACGCGAAGGTGTTCGTCACCGACATCAACAAGGCGCTCGTCGAGCGCGCGGTCGACGAGTACGGCTGCACGGCGGTCGGCATCGACGAGATCTACGACGTTGACGCGGACGTCTACAGCCCGTGCGCGCTCGGCGGAACCGTGAATGCGGAGACGCTGCCGCGGCTCAAGTGCAAGATCATCTGCGGCGCGGCCAACAACCAGCTCGCGAACGATGCGATGGGCGTCGAGGTCGAGAAGCGCGGCATCCTCTACGCGCCGGATTACGCGGTCAACGCGGGCGGCGTCATGAACGTCTCGCTCGAGATCGACGGCTACAACCGCGAGCGCGCGATGCGCATGATGCGCACGATCTACTACAACGTCGGCCGCATCTTCGAGATCGCCAAGCGCGACGGCATCCCGACCTACAAGGCTGCCGACCGCATGGCCGAGGAGCGCATCTCGATCATCGGCAAGATCAAGCTGCCGCACATGGGGAATCATGCGCCGCGGTTTCAGGGAAGGATGAGAGGGCAGTAAAGGGCAAGTCGCGGCAAAAGCCGGGATTTGGGATTCGGGATTTGGGATTCGGGATGACTGCACGCACAATAGGTATCCCGAATCCCTTCATCCCGAATCCCGGCTCTTACCCATGCGCCCCTTCCCCCTCGGCGAAGACATCGACCTCCTCCGCGAAACCGTCCGCGCGTTCGTCGACAAGGAAATCGCGCCGCGCGCGGATCTGATCGATCGCGAGAACGCATTTCCTTCCGATCTCTGGAAGAAGCTCGG
>DASZWL010000076.1:0-10895 GCA_035546695.1 Rhodanobacteraceae bacterium
GTCGAAGGCAAAGACTGAACCACGAAGGACACGAAGAGCACGTAGAAAGCCGGAAAGATTTTCGATTCTCTTCCTCTTTCCCGATTAGCGTCGAATCTCGGTTTTCACCTCTCCCGCTTGCGGGAGAGATCGCGCCGAAGGCGCGGGTGAGGGCAATCCGGGTGAGGGCAATCGTGGAAGGACATACCAAGATTTCCCTCATCCGCCTGCCGCCACCTTCTCCCGCAAGCGGGAGAAGGGACCACCACTAAGATTCAGCGCCAATCAGGTTCTCTTTTCTTCGTGCTCTTCGTGTCTTTCGTGGTTCAATCTCCCGCTTTCCGCACCCGGCAGACGATGGACGCCGCGACGCCACGCCGAACCGGCTTCCACAACGCGCGCGAGCTCACCTGGACGCTCGCGTGGCTGCGCCTGTGCGCCGTCGCGGGGCAGGCGCTCGCGGTCGTCGTCGTCGCGTGGGGCCTGAAGCTTCCGATTCCGGTCGAAGGACTCGCGATCGGCATCGGCGCGCTGCTCGCGTTCGCGCTCGCCGTGTTCTGGCGCCTCAGCCAGCGCTGGCCGGTGACCTCGCTCGAAGCGGTCGCGCACATCGCGGTCGACATCGCCGCGCTCTGCTGGCTCCTTTATCTCACCGGCGGCGTCGCGAATCCGTTCGTCTCGCTGATGGTGCTACCGATCACGCTCGCGGCGACGGCGCTACCGCTGCGCGACGTCGCGATCGTCGCGCTGCTCGCCGCGGCGGGCTATCTCGCGTTGATCGCGTGGCACATCCCGCTGCCGGATCTCCACACGGCCGCGGCCGGCGTCGATCTGCACGTCGTCGGACTCGCGATCGACTTCGTGATCCTCGCGGCCGCGCTCGCGTTCTTCGTCACGCGGCTCGCGCGGATGCTGCACGCGCGCGAAAGCGAAATCCAGCGTGAGCGCGAGCGAGCGCTCCGCGACGAGGGCATCCTCGCGATCGCGACGCAGGCAGCCGGCGCTGCGCATGAGCTCAATACGCCGCTGTCGACGATGCGCACGCTGATCGCGGAGATGAAGCGCGAGCATTCCGGCGAGCACGGTCTTGCCGACGATCTCGACCTCCTCGGCAGCCAGGCCGAGCGTTGCCGCGACATCTTGCGCGAGCTCGTCGCGGTCGGCAGCCGGCAGCTCTCCGGCGAGCCGCAGCGGCAGGGTCTCGCCGCGTTCGTTCAGGACTGCGAAGCGCGCTTCCATCTGCTGCGCCCCGAGGTCGAGCTTTCGATCGCGATCGAAGGCGACGCGAGCGATCGCGAGATCGAGGCGGAGCCGGGCCTGCGTCACGCGCTGATCAACCTCCTCAGCAACGCGGCCGACGCTTCGCTCGCGGCCGGCAGCGCGCGCGTGACGCTTCGGGTGGCGGCGGATGCGCGCCAGGTCGAGTTCGGCGTGCGCGATTTCGGTTCCGGCACCGAAGCGGGACTTCGCGCGCGATCGGCGTTCCAGTCGAGCAAGCAGAACGGCCTCGGGCTCGGACTCGCGCTCGCGCACGCGACGGCCGAGCGGCTCGGCGGCGAGCTGCGCGCGGAAGTGCAGACGGATCGAGGTCTGCTGCAGAGGCTCAGGGTGCCGCTGCGCAGTCGCGGCATGTAGCGGCAAATGACAAATCGCGAATCGCAAATCGTAGAATCCGGCACCGAGGACGCCCTGCGATGACGATCCCGACTCCCGATTCCCGAAATCTCGCCATCACGGAAACCATGCAATCCCCCGACTCTCCCGAAAACGTTCTTCTCGTCGACGACGACGAAGTTTTCGCGCGCGTGCTAGCGCGCGCGCTCGGCGCGCGAGGGTTTTCGGTCGTGACGGCGGGCAATCGCACCGACGCGCTTGCCATAGCGCGCGATCAGAGTCTCGACGACGTCGTGCTCGATCTCAAGCTCGGCGCCGAGAACGGCCTCGCGCTGATTCCGGAGCTTCTCGAACTTCAGCCGAAGCTTCGCATCCTCCTCCTGACCGGATACGCCTCGATCGCGACGGCGGTCGAGGCGATCAAACGCGGCGCGTGGGATTACCTCGCGAAGCCGGTCGATGCCGATCAGGTCGTGCAGGCGCTTCGCGGCAGCGGACACGACAGCGATGCAGGCGCGGAAACCCCGGCGCTCGCCGCACCGCCGCTGAAACGGCTCGAATGGGAGCACATCCAGCGCGTGCTCGCCGAATGCGAAGGCAACATCTCCGAAGCGGCGCGCCGGCTCGGGCTGCACCGGCGCACGCTGCAACGCAAGCTCGCCAAGCGCCCCGTGCGCGAACCCGGCGCCGACCGCAGACCGACATAGAGTGGGCCTTGGCCCACCGTCGTATCGCGTCGCGACTCGGTGGGCCGAGGCCCACCCTATAAACGTTGCGTTTCGGGGAACACGACGCTGACCATCGTGCCGACGCCCTGCTGGCTCGACATGCCGACTTCCCAGCCGAAGCGATCCGCGAGCCGCTTGACGATCGTGAGCCCGATGCCGTGCCCGGTGCCGCGGCCCTGTCCGCCGCGGAAGAACGAGACGAATACGCGCGCGAGCTCTTCGTCGTTCATGCCGACGCCGGTGTCCGCGACGACGACGCGATCGGCCTCGACGCTGACCGTGACGCGGCCACGCTCGGTGTACTGGCACGCGTTGCGGATCAGATTGCCGATCAGAACGCTGAGCGCTCGCTGCGATGAGCGAAGCGCAAGATGCGCGCGCTCCTCGCGGACGATGTGCACGGGCTTGCCTTCGCAGAGCGGCTGCGCGCGCTCGATCTCGTCGTAGACGACGTCGTTGACGCTGAACTCGACTTCGGGAAGTCCGCTCTCGGATTCGCGCGCGAGGATCAGGAACGATTCGATCAGCGATTCCATGTCGCGCACCGCGCGCAGCACGCGCTCGGCCGTGCGGCGCACGAACGGCGGCGATTCCTCGTCGTCGAGCAGCATGTCGGCCGAGCCCTTG
Source organism: Rhodanobacteraceae bacterium (assembly GCA_035546695.1). GTDB lineage: Bacteria > Pseudomonadota > Gammaproteobacteria > Xanthomonadales > Rhodanobacteraceae > Dokdonella_A. The sequence goes on from DASZWL010000076.1 coordinate 2,949, forward strand.
ATGACCGTCAGCGGCGTGCGAAGCTCATGGCTCGCATCGCGCGTGAACGCGCGCTCGCGCTCGACGAACTCCTCGAGCCGCGTCGCGAATCCGTGCAGCGCATAGGCGAGGCTTTCGACGTCGCCGTCGGCGCGCACCGGCAGGTTCTCCGGCAGGAGCGCGTCGAGATCGGGATGCTTCGGATCCCATCCGCGCACCGCGTTCGCGAGCGCGATGACCGGCGAGAGCGCGCTGCGCGAGGCGCGGTACGTCATCCACGTCGTGAGATAGACGAGCACGATGATGATCGCGCAGAGCACCGAGCCGAACACGAGAATCGGACGATGCGTGCGCGAGGCATCGAACGAAAGATAGAGGCGGCCGGCCGGAGAATCCGCGACGTAGACGATCTCGGCCTGATTCGCGCCGCGGCGGTAGTAACCCGGCGCGAGTCCGCGATAGAGCTCGGGAACGTCGGCTCCGGCGCTGCCGGGCCGCTCGAGATAGCCGTTGACGAAATACGTCTCGGGTGGCGCGAGCGAAGGATCGGCGGCCGCGCGATCGAGGTAGTACTCGGCATCGTTCTGGAGGATGCGGCGAACGATCACGTCTTCGATGATCGTCGCGGTCGCGTAGACGCCGAGCACGGCGCCGAAGCTGATCGCCGTCATCTGCAGGATGAAGGCGACCCAGATCTTGCGGCGCAGGCCGCTCGTGTCCGTCATCGTTTGTCCGGTTTGCGTCGGATCGGTCGGTGCGCCTTTTCACCGTCATTCCGCGGAAGCGGGATTCCGTCGAACTCGCGGCGCCCGAAATGGATTCCCGCTTTCGCAGGAACGACGTCGGGGAGCATCAGGCGCTCGAGCGCTCCGTCACGATCTCGGAGTCGAGATCCGCGAGCCGGTAGCCGGCGCTGTGGATCGTATGCAGCAACTGCCGCGCGAACGGCTTGTCGATGACCTTGCGCAGGTTGTAGAGATGGCTGCGCAGCGTGTCCGAGTCGGGCAGGAGATCGCCCCAGACCTCGCGCTCGATGTCGCGGCGGCTGACGACGCGCGGCGATTCGCGCATCAGGATCGTCAGGAGCTTCACGCCGATCGGCGAGAGCGGCAGATCCTTGCCGCCGCGCGTGACGCGCAGCGTCGCGGTGTCGAGCACGAGATCGCCGACCTTCAGCACCTCGGTCGATACCTGCCGACGATCGCGCCGTATCAGCGAGCGGATGCGCGCCTCCAGCTCGCGGATCTCGAACGGCTTGACGAGATAATCGTCGGCGCCCGCGTCGAGGCCGACGAGCTTGTCCTCGACCGTGTCGCGCGCGGTCAGCATCAGCACCGGCGTCGAGAGCTTGGCGTCGTTGCGCAGCTTGCGGCAGAGCTCGAGCCCGTCGAGCCCGGGCAGCATCAGGTCGAGCACGATGACGTCGTAGCTGTTGGTGACGGCAATGTGAAGCCCGGTGATGCCGTCCGCCGCGTAATCGACCGAATACCCGCGCCGTTCGAGGAATTCGCCGACAGTCTCCGAAATTCCGCGGTTATCCTCGATCAGGAGGATCAGCCCGGACTGATCGTCGCGCTTTCCCATGTGCGCCCCTCTCCACGCCGTCTTCACTCGCGAACCCTACCGTTACGCGAGTGTGAGTCAAGCGTGAAGATACGCCTTTCGGCGGAGCAAGCGCTATTCCCCCTCTCCGCTCGCGGCGTGAGAGGGGGGAAAGCATGCCGCAGACATAGGGTGGGCTTCAGCCCACCGGTTTACGTCACTTCAATGCGCGGAAGCCGCCGGCGCAGCCGAATCGCTCGCGGTCGTCTTCAGCCCGCGCTCCTCGAGCAGCGGCTCGACGCTCGGATCGCGGCCGCGGAAATCGCGATAGAGCTTGGCCATGTCCTCGGTGCTGCCCCGCGAGAGCACCATCTCGCGGAAGCGCTGGCCGTTCTCGCGCGTCATGCCGCCGTGTTCCTTGAACCAGTAGTACGCGTCGTCGTCGAGCACCTCGCTCCAGAGATACGCGTAGTAGCCGGCCGAGTAGCCGCCGCCCCAGATGTGCGCGAAGTACGGCGTGCGATAGCGCGGCGGGACGGCGGGAACGTCGATGTCGTACTTCTTCAGCGCTTCCTTCTCGAATTTCTCGACGTCCTGCGTCGGCGCGTCGGCCGGCAGCGAATGCCAGGCCATGTCGAGCAGCGCGGCGGCGAGGTATTCGGTCGTGTCGAAGCCCTGATTGAACGTGTGCGATTTCTTGATCTTATCGACGAGCGCGGCCGGCATCGGCGCGCCGGTCTTGTAGTGCTTCGCGTAGTTCGCGAACACGGAGGGCTCGAGCGCCCAGTGCTCGTTGAACTGCGAGGGGAACTCGACGAAATCGCGCGGCACGTTCGTGCCGGCGAGCGTCGGATATTTCACGTTCGACATCATGCCGTGCAGCGCGTGGCCGAACTCGTGGAACATCGTCGTGACGTCGCTGAACGAGATCAGCGCAGGTTGCCCCGGCGCCGGCTTAGTGAAGTTGCAGACGTTGAACACGACCGGCTTGTTGCCGAGCAGGCCCGACTGGTCGACGAAGCTGTCCATCCAGGCGCCGCCCGACTTCGAGTCACGCTTGAAGTAATCGGCGTACCAGAGCGCGAGCGACTTGCCGTCGGCGTCGAACACCTCGAACACGCGCACGTCCGGCTGGTAGACGGGGATGTCCTTGCGCTCCTTGAACGTCAGGCCATAGAGCTTGTTCGCGGCGAAGAAGACGCCGTTCTTCAGCACGTTGTCCAGCTCGAAGTACGGCTTGATCTGCGATTCGTCGAGATCGTACTGCGCCTTGCGCACCTGCTCGGCGTAGAACTGCCAGTCCCACGGCGCGATCTTGAAGCCGCCCTTCTGCTTGTCGACGAGTGCCTGCATGTCGGCCTCTTCGCCGGCGGCCTTCGCGGTCGCGGCAGGGACCATGTCGGTCATCAGCTTGATCGCGTTCTCGGGCGTCTTCGCCATCTGATCGTCGAGGGAGTACGCGGCGTAGTTCTTGAAGCCGAGAAGCTCGGCGCGCTCGGCGCGAAGCTTCGCAAGACGCTGGATGATCGTGCGCGTGTCGTTCGCGTCGCCGCGATCGGCGCGATGGATCGAGGCGTCGAAGAGCTTCTCGCGCGTCGCGCGATCCTTCAGCGAGACCTGCGCCGGCTGCTGCGTCGTGTTCTGCAGCACGACGACCCACTTGCCGTCGAGCTTGCGCGTTTTGGCCGCTTCGGCGGCGGCGGCGATATCGGCATCGCTGAAGCCGGCGAGCTCTTTCTTGTCGTCGACGACGAGCGCGGCCGCGTTCGTCGCGGCGAGGAGCTTGGTCTGGAACTCGGTCGTCAGCTTCGACTCTTCCTCGTTGAGCTTGCGCAGCGTCGCCTTGTCGGCGTCGTTGAGAAGCGCGCCGGCGCGCACGAAGTTCTGGTAGTAACGCTCGACGAGACGCTTCTGCTCGGGATCCGTGAAGCCGTCGCGCGCGTCGTACAGCGCCTTCACGCGCGCGAAGAGCTTCGGATTCAGCGCGATCTCGTCCTGATGCGCGGCAAGCTTCGGCGCGAGCTCGGCCTGAAGCTTCTGGATGTCCTCGTTCGTATTCGACTGCGCGAGGTTGAAGAACACCTTCGCGACGCGCGTCAGCAACTGGCCCGAGCGCTCGGCCTTCTCGATCGTGTTCTCGAACGTCGGCTTCGCCGGATCGTTCGCGATCGCCTCCATCTCGGCGAGATGGACGCGCATGCCTTCATCGAACGCCGGGGCGTAGTCGGCCATCTTGATCTTGTCGAACGCCGGGGCGTGGAACGGCAGCGTCGATTCGGCGGCAAACGGATTGCTCGCGGGCAGCTTGCTGCCATCGGCGCCGGTGCTCGCCTCTGCGCTTCCGGCGAGGATCGTGAAAAGGGCAAGGCCGATCGCCATCGCCCGTGCGGGTGCTTGCGTCATGGGAGATATCCTCTTCGAAACCGATCGCGCGTCGCGGATGCGATTGCCGCGCGGAACTCGGGGCGCAGCCTAACGACGGCACATGCGGGCGGCATGTGCCGTTAGACCCCCTTCGCCGCTCCGTCCGCCGCAGGGCGGCGGCGTCTCGTCGCGGCCCGCGGACGCTACCATGGACGCTTTTCCGCGAAGGACTTCCGCGATGGCGACCTGGCTCACGCCCATCCTGCTCCTGATCGGCTCGAACGTGTTCATGACGTTCGCGTGGTACGGCCATCTCAAGTTCACGGATCGGCCGCTCTGGCTCGTCATCGTCGCGAGCTGGGGCATCGCGTTCTTCGAATACTGCCTGCAGGTGCCGGCCAACCGTTACGGATACGGCGTCTACAATCCCGCGCAGCTGAAGGCGATCCAGGAGATCGTGACGCTCGCCGTGTTCGTCGCGTTCTCGGTGCTGTATCTCGGCGCGCCGGTGCGCTGGAACCATCTCGCCGGCTTCGCGCTGATCGTCGTCGCCGCCTTCCTCATTTTCCGGGACTGAACGCATGCATTCGATCGACCGCCTTCGTTTCATCGGCGTGTTCGCCTGCGCGCTCGTCGTCGGCGCCTGCGCGAGCACCGAGCCCTCGACGCGCGGCGGCGCGCGCATCGAGCGCATCGACCGCGAGTTCGAGATCGCGAAGGACATCACGCGCGTCGCGATCGACAATCCCTGGGGCGAGATCAACGTGCGCGGACAGGACGAGCGCGAGGTCGGCATCCATGCCGTGATCCAGCATCTTCCTCCGAAGTTCGCGCGCGTCGGATTCCGCTCGCGGCGCGAGGGCGACACCCTGCACATCGATGTCATCGTGAACGGCGCGACGCCGGGCGAGCAGCCGGCGCCGGCACGCGCGGATATCGCGGTCTACGTTCCGGGCGATCTCGCGCTCGCGCTGTCCTCGCACGACGGGCGCGTCGCCGCGAAGCGGCGCGCGGGTCCGATCGAAGCGACGACGGATTCCGGCGAGATCCACGCTTCCTCGCTCGGCCGCCTGAATCTCCGCAGCCGGAGCGGCCAGATCCGCGCGATCGCGATCGGCAAGCGCTGGCAGGGCGACAGCGAGATCGTCACCGACTCGGGACGGATCGTGCTGCTCGTTCCGACGTTCGGCGACATCGCGCTCGACGCGCGAACGCGCGGCCGGCTCACCAGCGGCTTCGGTCTCAGCATCCACGATCTGCCCGACGGCGAGCACGAGGCGCATGCGCGCTACGGCGCGGGCACGTCGTCTTTACATGTGCAAAGCGCGAGCGGCGAGATCGTGCTTGAACAGCTCGTCCTGCTGGGGGAGGATATGGAATTGCCGGAGGATGACGATTGATCGGTCTTTAGGCTGATCGTGTCCCCATGCCGGTAACCGTTGCTCCGGTATTGGGGATTGATCGATGAACCTTCTGTTGAAGCTTGCTCTTCCGTGCCTTGTCGTCTCGAGCTTTCCGGCGCTGGCGGCCGGAAATGCCGGGGCGTCGCCGGCAACCGTGTCGCTCGGCGCCGACTATGTGAGCCCGCCCTCGGTTCCAGAGCGCATCTTCCTCGATGCGCGCACGCGGCCGGCCGTGGAGACCTGGCAGCCGGGCGATCCGATCCGCGAGATCCCGCGCCAGTTCCATGGCGAGGAAGAATTGCAGCGCACTCGTCCCGCTCCGGCGAATCCGACGCACGGCAGCGATCTCCTCGCCGAGCTGCAGCGCCATTTCGCTCCGACCGGCGGCGGCGGCTTCACGACGCCGCTCGTCAATCTCGACGCGGCCGATTCGACCGGCGTCGTGCCGCCCGATCCGACCGGCGATGTCGGCGGCGGCTACTTCGTGCACGTCTACAACGGCTCGGGCGGCGCGCTGGTCAAGATCTACAACACGTCCGACGGCAGCGTCGCCGCGAACACGTTCAACATGGACGGCCTCGGCAGCGGCGGCGCGTGCGCGAGCGGCCTCGGCGACGGCATCGTCGTATTCGACCAGCTCGCGCAGCGCTGGCTGCTGACCGAATTCTCGGGGTCGAGCAACACGCTCTGCGTCTATCTCAGCTCCGGCGACGACCCGGTCGTCACGACATGGACTCGCTACACGTTCAATACGCCGAGCTTCCCGGACTATCCGAAGTACGGCGTCTGGCCCGACGCGTATTACGTCGGTGCGAACGAAGGACCGGCTGTCTATGCGCTCGACCGCCAGAAGATGCTCGCCGGCGATGCCGCGACGCTGCAACGCAAGACCGTCACGCGCCTCAACGGCCTCGGCTTCCAGATGCTGCCGCCGGCCTCGGTGTTCGGCTCGACGCCGCCGCCGGCCGGCGCGCCCGGCATCTTCATCCGCGACAACGACGACGAGCGCAACAATCCGTCGTCGAACGATCCCGATCACGATTTCCTCGAGCTCTTCACGCTGACGGTCGACTGGACGACGCCGGCGAACACGGCGCTCGCGGGTCCCGTGCAGGTGCCCGAGAGCGAGTTCGATTCCGAGTTCCACGTCGTCGGCGGATTCGGTGCGATTCACCAGCCCGGCACGTCGCAGACGCTCGATCCGCTGCTCGAAGTGCCGATGGTTCCGGTGCACTACCGGAACTTCGGTTCCTACGAAGTGCTCGTCGGCAACCACGTGACGCGCCTGCCCGACGACACGACCGAGAACATCGCCGGCGTGCGCTGGTTCGAGTTGCGCCGCACCGGCGGCGCCGCGAATCCGTGGCAGCTTTATCAGGAAGGCACCTACGCGCCGGCGGACTCGGGCGGCCAGATCAGCCGCTGGATGGCCGCGATCGCCATGGACGAGTCGGGCAACATCGCGATGGGCTACAGCGTCGCGCGCGATCCCGGCGTGTTCCCCGGTCTTCGCTATGTCGGACGCGAAGCCTCCGACGCAGCCGGCGTCATGACGACGCCCGAGACGACGCTCGTCGACGGATCGAGCTCGCAGACGTTCGCCGACCGCTGGGGCGACTACTTCGGCATGGGCGTCGATCCCGACGACGGCTGCACGTTCTGGTTCACTGGCATGTATCTCCCGCCCGGCGGCGACTGGCGCACGCATTTCGCGTCGTTCAAGTTCGACAACTGCGGCACGCCGAACTTTTCGATGACCGGCGACAATCTCAGCCAGAGCGTCTGCGCCGCGAGCGCGACGCCGGTCGCGCTCGATCCAGTCACGATCCAGATCAAGAGCAACAACGGCTTCGTCGATCCGGTCACGATGAGCTTCCAGCCCGGCCTTCCGCAGGGCTTCAGCGGCGCCTACACGGTGAATCCGGTCATCCCGCCGGGCTCGACGGTCGCGAACCTCTCGGTCGACGACACCGCCGTGCCCGGCGCGAATTCGTTCGTGCTGCGCGGCAGCGCGAACGGCATCGATCGCGATCTCGAGCTCGACGTCGACGTCACGACCGCCGTCGCCAGCATGCCGTCGCTGACCTCGCCGCCGAACGGCGCGAGCAACGTGCCGGCGCAGCCGACGTTCACGTGGACCGCGTCGACGCAGGCCGTGTCGTACCTGATCGAAATCGCCACCGATGCGAATTTCGACAACGTGATCCTGTCGCAGACCGTCACGGAGACGAGCTTCCAGCCGACCGCGACGCTGCCGCTCGACACCGTGATCTACTGGCGCGTGACCGCGACCAACGGTTGCGGCTCGGCGACGAGCGCCGTGTCCTCGTTCCGCACGCAGCCCGCGCCCGGGCAGTGCAGCACCGGCTCGGCGACCGAGACGCTGTTCGACGACGACGTCGAGAACGGCGAAAACGGCTGGACCCACACGGCGCCGGTCGGCACGGACACCTGGACGATCTCGGGCGAGAGTCCGTTCGACGGCGCGAACGCGTGGAAGGCCGACGCTCCGGACGCGAACGTCTCCGATCAGCGCCTGGTCTCGCCGGTCGTGACGCTGCCGAACGATCTCTCGGGTCTCACCTTCCAGTTCGAGAACCTGCGCGACAACATCGACGGCAGTCCCTCGGGCTGCTTCGACGGCGGCATCCTCGAAGTC